>NZ_BAAHFQ010000083.1:0-14398 GCF_054681715.1 Deferrisoma sp. | reverse complement strand
GCCTTCTTCTTGTCGGGGGAGTAGATCACCGAGTAGGCGAACACGGGGATGCCCTTGAGCGGCGTATCCCGGATCTCCCCGGTCTTCTTGTCGATCGCCAGGAGCCCCATGAGTTCCGGGGTGTAGTAGTTGGCCATGAACACCCCCCCGTTCTCCCACGCGTAGTTCCAGAACGGGAGGAAGTTCATCTGCTTTTCGTACATCGGGTAGGTCTCCACGAGCTTCATCTCGTCCCCCGAGACGTCGATCTTGTAGAGATCCTTCCCGATCACGTACACCATGCGGCCGTCGCGCACCGTGGTGAGGGTGGCGGCGTCCCAGGGCAGCTCCAGGGTCCGGAGCACCTTGCCCGTGGCCAGGTCGATCTGGGAGAGCTGGGGCGGGGTCACGACCACCTCCCCCCCCTTCGTGGTCCGGGCGCGGATCGACGCGTAGGCCGTCTTCCCATCGGGGGCCACGTCGAACCCGTAGATGAACCGGTCCCACCCGTCCCCGCTTACGTCCAAGGTCTGGACGACCTTGTTCGCCTTCAGGTCCACCTTGTGGATCAGGCGGCGCTTGGCCGTGACATAAAGGTAGGTTTTGTCCGGAGAAAGCGCGGATTCCCGCAGCCATCCCTCGGCCGGGATGTCGGCCACGATCTCATCGGTGTCGCCGTCGATCACCTGGATCACCTCGTTGCCCAGGTAGTAGAAGAAATCCTTCGCCGCGGCCTCGAGGGGGATCAACCCCACGGCCAAGGCCGCGACCACGCCGATCAGGGAGAGTCTTCGCATGGCTGCTCCTTTCGCAGTCCGAGTCGGTGGAAACCCCGAAGCCGGTGGAACCCGTTTTGGCTCAATCGTACTGGAGCTTGCGCCAGTCGCGGGCCACGTTGGGGCACTGCTTGTCGAAGTCCGGATGGTTCGTGAGCCCGTCGGGAACCTGGGCGGGCCACCAGCAATCGCCGGCACACCCGGCGAAGTCCCGGGCAGAGGCCTGGCAGTTCCCCACCGGGTACGTCGGCCTTGGATTCGTCTCCCACCCGGTGTCGAACACCGTGGTGCACCCGGCGGGCATCCCCGGGGGCCCGTCCTGCAGGGCCCGGGCGGTGGCCTCCTCCCCCTCGGCCAACGCCTCGATGGCCTTGGCCTTTTCGTTGAGCGCTTTCAAGACCGACTTTTTGTCCTTCATCCCACACTCCTTTCGTCTCCATGGCCGCCCGCAGGGGCGGCGTGGGCGTTTCAAGGCGTTTCAGCAGCGCGCCCGGATCGCGATGCGCCCGAGGAGATCCTCGCGGCCCGAGGAGATCAACCTCGCGTACACCCGGATGCCGAGCTCGATCCACCGGCGCACGAACCGGCAGGTGCCTCCCGGCGGCAGGCCGAGAACGGCCTCCCGGACGTGGTTTTCGTAGTGGCAGCCCCCCCGGCACAGGGCCCGGGCCCAGCACCGCGAGCACGCCTCCTCCCTGGGCGCGGCCATGGCCTCGAGGCATTCCCGAACCCGGGCCGGCCGGGGGCCGGAGCCCAGGTCTCCCACCCGAAACGGTTCCTCCCCCACCAGCCGGTGGCAGAGGTAGAACCGCCCCTCGGTGTCGAGGGCCAGGTAGCCCAGGCCGGCCCCGCAGGGCGCCGAGCGGGATGCCCCCACGTGGATCCGGGCCAGGAGGTCGAGGAGGTTCGAGAACGGGAGCACCTGGCCCCGGTCGAGCGCCCCGAGGAACCGGTCCGCCAGGGCCCCGAACTCCTGGAGCAGCAGGTCTTCCTGCTCCTCCGTGGGCAGGAACGCCCGGGTCACCGGGCTGGCCGGGGCGATGCCCACCTCGTGGACGCCGAGCCCGATAAGGTGATCGAACACCTCCCCGACCCGGCCCCACTGGGAGGGCGGCAGGGTCACCCGGGCCGCTACCGGGGCCCGGGGCCTGCGCAGCAGCCGGGCCAGGCCCCGCCGGGCCGCGGCATACGACCCGGCCCCCGCCCGGGTGGGCCGGTTGGCGTCGTGGACGTCCGGGGGGCCGTCGAGGCTCACCGACACGCTGACCCGGTGGGCGCCGAGGAACTCGGCGGCCTCGTCCGTGACGAGGGTGCCGTTGGTGGTGAGGCTAAACCGGACGGTCTTTCCGGCCGCCCGGCCGGCTTGTTCCGCCTCCTCCACGGCGGCCCTCACCGCCGGGACGTTCATCAGGGGTTCCCCGCCGAAGAGCACCAGGGTCACCTCGGAGTGGGGCCCGGACGCCTCCACGAGACACCGGGCGGCCCGCCGGGCGAGTTCCGGCCGGAGGAGCCGGGGCGACCCTCGGTAGGCTCCGCCGTCGGCGTAACAATACCGGCAGGCGAGGTTGCAGTCCTGGGCCACCTCCAGCACCAGGGTGGTGAGGGGCTCCCGTGCGGACGGCACCGGCGCCGGCCTACGCCTCCCGTGCCCAACCGGCACCAGCACCCGGGCACGCCGGAACTCCTCGAGAACCTCCCGGTCGGGGCCCGGCGTCTGGTCGAGGAGAAGGGGTTCCACGGCCCGCCAGCGCGCGAGCACCTCGGCGGCCTCCCGCCCCAGGTGGAACAGGCTCACGTCCTCGACCCCGAAGAGCAGTTGCCCCTCGGCCCCTGCGAAGAGCCGGTGGTCCGCCCAGGCGTAGGGGATGCTCACTTGATCCTCCGGATGTAATCGGGAACGGTCACCGCGAGCCGGGCCTCGGCCCGGTACTCCCGGCCGCCCCGGGCATACTCGGCCACCACCTTCACCCAGCCCGACCCCTCGCCCGAGTACTCGCGGGCCGGAATCGGCCGGTAATCTCCGGTCGGCAGGTAGGTTCCGTCCGGTTCGATGGCGCCCACCCATGCCAGATCGTCGTCGCCGGGGCGGGTCGCCTCCTCCTCCAGGTGGAACCGGGCCGGCACCGGGCCCAGGGTCACGTCGTCGGACGCATCCCACACGTCGCGGCCGTTGGAGTAGGCGACGGCCTCGAACTGGACGCCCTCGGGCGGGTAGTACGGCCCGCCGTCCAGCCGGGCCCGTCCCACCGCCGGGGTGACCGCGATGTAGTCCACCCGGGGGGCCAGCGTCACCGAGCCGGCATCGAGCCCTTTGACCTTCACCTCGGCCGACCCCAGAGCCGTCCGGTGACTCACCACCACGGCCTCGATGGCCCCCGGATCCAGGCGCCGCGCGGCCAGCACCTCCACGTCCGGCCCGAAGGTCACGTCGCGGGCCGCCACCTCGGGCAGGTTCATCCCTTCGAGCACCACCCGGGTCTCCTCGTCGGGCAACAGGTACCCCGGCGTCACCCGGAGCACCCGGGCCTTGCCGTCGTTTCGGTACCAGGTGCTCGTGGAGGTCCGGAAATCCGGGGCGGGGTAGTGATGCTCCCCCTGGATCCGGTCCCCGTCGAGGGTGAAGGCCCCGCGGGTTTCAAACCCGTTGTGGCGGGTCTGGGTGCGCAGCGCGTATCCGCCGTACAGGATTCCCGTGCCCCGGAAGACCTCGGACGTGCCGTCGGAGTACCGGAGCGTCCCTGAGACCGCGGCATCGCCCCCGCCCTTGCTCTCCCACCGGGCCGTGCCCCGGTAGGGGCCCTTGCCCGGCTCGTAGCCCAGGACAACCCATTCCCCCGAGAGGTCCGCCTTAGGCGCCTTCCACGCCTCGCCGTACGGGAACCGCTCCGCCAGATAGGCCAACACCGCGTCGGCCTCCTGGATCCAGTGCATCTCGCGCATCTGGAACATGATGGCCGGGTCCATGTAGAGGTGGAAATCCCGGACCTTCGCCCAACTGTCCTTGGTCATGCGATACGAGGCGATCTTCCCGAAGCTGTGGCACCGCACGCAGGTCGCGAAGAGCCGTTCCTCCTCTTTGCCGTTGGGCGCCTCCTGGTGCTGCGTGTTGTTGAAGAGCCGCAGGTAGGCCACGGCCTGCTCCTCGTCGGGCCGGAGGATCTGGGTCGCACAGAGTTCCTTGAGCAACCCCTCCATCTCCTCGGCCGACAGGTCCATCCCGTGGAGGCGGTGCATCCGGTCCACGATCACCGCCCACTCCTCGGGGGTGGTTCGGATCTCCTCCACCCGCGGAATCGTGCCGCCCCGCGGTTCGTGACACTCCGTGCACTTTTTCCAGACCAGGGAGTCCCGGGAGAACGCGCCCGCCGGTCCCGCCCCGGCGCAGATGCACGCCGCCGCCGCCAGCGCCACCCATGTTCGTCGTACGCTCATGTCCCCTTCTCCTTTCTCGCCGTGACACGGCCCTCAGAACGCGTAGGAAAACCGCAGCCAAACATCGTCGCCCTTGGTGTCGTTGGCCGCCGAGAGGTCGTGGGTCCAGCGCAGGTTCGCGCCGAAACGCTCGGTGACCTGGTACCCGAGGGTCGGGCCGAACTGGACCCGCTTGGCTTTGGTGTCGTCCACCTCGGTACCGTCCGCCTCGCCGTTGTCCAGGTCCCAGTACCCGCCCCCGTTGAGCCCGAGCACCAGCTTGTCCGTCAACTGGTAGGCGAGGCTGAGTTCCAGCTCGAACCGCGGCGGGGCCTTCCAGTCGTTATCCGGTTCCTCGGTGTGGTGGTAGTAGTTCAGGTTCATGTCGAACACCCACTTCCCCAAGAGCTGGTTGAAGGCCAGTTGGTGCTCGAAGTACCAGTGGTTCTGGCCCAGGTTGATCGTTTGGTCCTTGTCCCACTCTCCCGTTGGGGCGAAGGCGTAAAACCAGTAGGAGACGTAGGTGTTGGTGGTCTCGTTCGTGTAGAGAAAGATCCCCGGGCCGAAGATGATGTCGCCGAGCCCCGACGAGTCCTCGTCCAGAAGATCTCTCTCCTCCACTTTCCCGAAGGGCACGATGACCTGGAACGCCGCCGCCACCGGCCCCACGTGGAAGTAGGCGAGCGGCCGCACCACGGCCACGGTGGCCGTCAGGTCGATGTCGGCCAATTTGTCCCCGTCCGGCCCGGTCAGCTCGTCCGCGTGGTAGTAGTTCAGGTACACGAGGCCGTAGTATCCGTCGGGCGCGATGATGTTGTCGTAGGGGTCGATGAGAACCGCCCCGCCCGGCGCGGCCCACAGGAAAAGGGCCAAAAGGGTGCCGAGAGCCGTGATCGATCTGCGCATGCGTGCTCCTCCTTTCGTGGTGAGAGGCCGGCCAACCGTGGCGAGACGGCGTTTCAATTTCCGTGCCGTGTATCCAGAAAGGCACCCCCTCCCATTTTGGCGCAGGAAAAGGCGTCCGCCGAGAGGTTTTC
Source organism: Deferrisoma sp. (assembly GCF_054681715.1). Classification (NCBI taxonomy): domain Bacteria; kingdom Pseudomonadati; phylum Thermodesulfobacteriota; class Deferrisomatia; order Deferrisomatales; family Deferrisomataceae; genus Deferrisoma; species Deferrisoma sp. The sequence goes on along the minus strand of NZ_BAAHFQ010000083.1, from coordinate 9,195 downwards.
ATCAAGTATCGTTCTATCGTGGGGCACATGGTGTCCCAGGCGTGCGCGCATCTGGGACACGAATGTCCCGCTTTCGGCCCGCACGGGGAGGGGTGAGACACGCGCGTCCCGCTTCCGATCGGGGACGCGCGGGCTCGCTGGGAAAAACCGAAAGGAGCGAAACGAAGAAGCCGGTGGGGGGGCTACCGGCGGGTGCGATAGCGGGAGGGATCCAAAGAGAGGTCCTGGAGGAGTCGGTGGACGTGGCGGCGATTGAGGCCCGCGTGCCGGGCCACCTTGGACACGTTGCCCCCGTACTTGGTCAGCAGAGCTTCCAGATACCGGCGGGACACCTCGTCGACGGCCCGGGCCTTGACCTCGGCGTAGGTGAGGCCGGGGGGTTCGGACTCGGACGCCGGCCCCGCTCCCGGCAGGGTCACCTGTTCGGCCCCGAGCACCTCCACGTCATGGAACACGAGGGCCTGTTCCAGGGTGTTCACGAGTTCCCGGACGTTCCCGGGCCAGGGGTACGATTCCAGGCGTCGGAGCGCCTCCGGGGTCACGGCGCGGGTTCTCCGGCCCAACCTTTTGGCCAGCAAAGGCAGGTGGTAGGCGACCAAGGCCCCGATGTCCTCCGGCCGCTCCCGCAACGGGGGAATCCGGATCTGCACCACCCCGAGGCGGTAGAAGAGATCGGGCCGGAACCGGCCCGCGGCGGCCTCGGCCTCGAGATCCCGGTTCGTCGCGGCCACAAGCCGGGCGTCCGTCCTTCGCTCCCGGGTTTCGCCGACCCGGGAGTAGGTGCGGTACTCGAGGACCCGCAGGAGCTTTTTCTGGACCCCGAGCTCGAGCTCCCCGATCTCGTCGAGGAACACGGTGCCCCCGGAGGCCACCTCGAAGTACCCCGCCCGGTCCCGGTAGGCTCCCGTGAACGCCCCTTTGACGTGCCCGAAGAGTTCGCTTTCCAGGACCGCCCCGTGGAGCGCCGCGCAGTCGACCGTGATGAACGGCTCCGCCGCCCGGGGCCCCCGGCGGTGGATCTCCCGGGCCACGAGCTCCTTTCCGGTGCCGGTTTCCCCCGTGATAAGCACCGTGGAGTCCGTTCGGGCCACGGCCTCCACCCGTTCGAGGACCCCGCGCATGGCCGGGCTGGCCGCCACCAGGCCCGGCGGCGGCCCGGCCCGCGCCAGGGCCTCGGAAAGGCCGTCCCTCTCCCGGGCGAGCCGCCCCTGCTCGATCGCCCGGCGCAGGGTCGCATCCACCTCGTCCAGGTCGAAGGGCTTCGTCAGGTAGTCGTACATCCCCTGGCGCAGGGCGTCCACCGCCCCCCGGATCGTGCCGTACCCGGTCAGCACCACCACGGGCAGCCCCGGAATCCGCTCCCGCAGCGCCCGGCCCAACTCGAGCCCGCCCATCCCGGGCATCTTAAGGTCCACGAGGGCCACATCGGGCCCCCAGGGGGCCGCGCCTTCCAGGGCGGCAGGGGCCCGGGCTTCGGCCCGGACCTCGTACCCCATGGCTTCCAGGGCTTTGGAGAGGGCCTGGAGCAACTTCTCGTCGTCGTCCACCACCAGGACCCGGGGCCGTTCGTTCATCCCCCGCCTCCCCCATTCCCGTCCGCGGGGAGCACCACCCGGAACACGCACCCGGCCGGGGTTCGGTTTTCCACCTCGATCTTCCCCCCGTGGTTCCGCACGATCCGAAACGACACGGCCAACCCGAGGCCGGTGCCCTCCCCCACCTCCTTGGTCGTGAAAAACGGCTCGAAGATTTTGGGCAGCAGGTGCTCCGGCACCCCGGGCCCCTCGTCCTCCACCTCCAGGACCACGACCGAGGTGTCGAGGCGGGTCGCCACCCGAACCCGGCCCCCCGTCCCGTGGGCGTCCAGGGCGTTGCCCAGGAGATTCCAGAGCACCTGCCGAATCCCCGAGCGATCCAGCGCGAGCACCGGGACGGAGGGGTCGAGGTCCGTCTCCAGCCGGATCTCCCGGGACTGCGCCTCGTGGCGCACCAACCCCACCATCTCCTCGATCAGCCGGTTGAGGTCCGTGGGGACCCGTTGCGACGCGTCCGACCTCGCCAGGTCGAGCAGGGCCCCGACCTTGTCGCGGATCCGGCGCACCTCCTCCAGCACCACGGCGAGGTCCTCCCTGGCGTCCGGGGGGAGCTCGGCGTTCCGGCAGAGCAGTTGGGCGTACGTGGCGATGGTGGCCAGGGGGTTATTGACCTCGTGGGCCACACCGGCCGCCAGCCTCCCCACGGCCGAGAGTTTTCGCTCCTGCTCCACCTCCGCGTAGGCGCGCTCGAGTTCCCGTTTCTTCTCCTGGAGGCTTTCGGCCATGGAGTTCAACGCCCGGGCGAGCCGGCCGGTGTCCCCCCTGCCCTCGGGCAACCGGTGGTCCAGGTGCCCCTCGCCGATCCGGCGGATCCCGCGAAGGAGAATCCGGAGCCCTTTGGACTGGTGCACCGCCACGAGCCAGGCGAGCCCGACAACGCCCAGGGTGGCGAACACCAGGATGTGGACGAAGTTGAGCCGGATGCGGTCGGTCTCCCGCAGGATCTTTCCCGCGCTCTCGTAGGCCGGGCCGACCACGTCGTCCTCGGGCACCAGCAGGGCCAGCCGCCAACCCGGGGGCCTCACCTCGGCCGTGGCCACGTACCACCTGCCGCCGCGCAGGTAGTGCACCCCGGCCGGGTCCCCGGCGAGCTCCCGGCTCACCTCGGCCACGGACGAGGTGGACAAGTCCTGGCCGTGGGCCGGCCGAGACGGATCCAGGCCGAGGTCCGCAAGGGGAAAGTTGCCCGAGGCCGCCAGGATCCTGGGGCCCGCCAGGAGCGCCGAGGCCGACCCCTCCGACACCCGGATCGTCCCGATCTCCCGGAGCAACTTGTCCACGGTGACGTCCATCCCCACGGTGGCGACGTGCTCCCCCCGACGTAGGCGGGGGAAAGGCAGGAGATCATCCACTCGTGGCTCAGGGGATCGAGGTAGAGGTCGGTGAAGACCTCGCCCCGGCCCGGATTGTGATCCGGATCGGCCAGGTAGTAGAAGGGCCAGGTGGTGTAATCCTTGTCCCGCGGCATCCCGCCGAAATCCCGCCAGGGATAGGCCCGGGTGATCCCGTCGCGCAGGATCATCCAGGCGAGCACGATCCGTTCCTCGCGCTCCACGAGGGGCCGGGCCACCAGGTCGAAGACCTCGGTCCTCCGGACCAGGGGCAACAGCGCCGGCCGGAACCTCGGCACGAACAACACCGAGTTTCCGTCGTCGGTGAAGTTCCCGAAGCTCCCGTCCGAGGCCAGCGCGTACACGCTTCCGTTGCGCCCCGTAAGGGCACCGTCCCCGGCAACCACGTGCTCGACAAACCGCCGAAGGACGTGGACCTCGTCGGCCAGGCGGCGAAACCCTCCCGCCAGGCGCTCCGATTCCTGGCCCAGCTTCTCGGTCACGCGGTTCATCTGGGCCGAGATGAGGAGCGCCCGGGTCTCCTCGACGGCCGCCACCTGGATCGTGCGCAGGTGCCCCAGGGAGAGCGCGGTCATCACCCCGATGGGTGCGAGGGCGAGGACGAGGAAACTGAGGATCAGCTTTGCGGGAAGACCCATGGGGCCCCTTCGCGTCGCAAGGGGATTCCGTTGGGGAAGTTCAGGAGGCGCCGGATCCCGGCGCACCTACTATCAACCCGGCGCCAACAGGGGCGCGCAAGGAAGCCGTCAGGGCATGGAAAGGCGCGGCGATCGGGTGCCGCACTCGCGCCCGGCCGGAACCGGTCCCCCACCCGCCGCCGGCAATAAGCAAATTCGAGGCCGCCCCTCACTCCAGGGCCTCCAGGAGGTCGGCCACCCGGCCCACCCCGGAGAGCTCGAGGCCCGGGGTCCGGCCCAGGTGCTTTGCGGTGGTGGCGGGCACAAATGCCCGGCGGAACCCGAGTTCCCGGGCCTCGGCGAGCCGGGCGTCGGGCCGGGACACGCTCCGGACCTCGCCGGCCAGCCCCACCTCGCCGAAAAACACGGCGTCGGCCGGTAGCGGCCGGTCCCGGAACGCGCTCACGAGCGCCGCCACCACGGCGAGATCCACGGCCGGCTCGGCCACCCGCAACCCGCCGGCCACGTTCACGAAGATGTCGTGGGTGGCGAGCGGCAGCCCCAGCCGCCGCTCCAGCAGCGCCGCCAGGATCTGCACCCGGTTCCGCTCGATGCCCGAGGTGGTGCGCTGGGGCGCGGCGAAGGCGGCCGGGGCCACCAGGGCCTGCACCTCCACCAGCAGGGTTCGGGTGCCCTCCAGGCACGGCACCACGGCCGAGCCGGCCGCGCCCCGGGGCCGCTCGGCCAGGAACAGGGCCGAGGGGTTCGCCACGCCCTGGAGGCCGGCGTCCCCCATCTCGAACACCCCCACCTCGTTGGTGGACCCGAACCGGTTCTTCACGGCCCGGAGGATCCGGTAGGGGTGGCCCCGGTCGCCCTCGAAGTACAGCACCGTGTCCACCATGTGCTCGAGGAGCCGGGGCCCGGCCAGGGCCCCCTCCTTGGTCACGTGGCCCACCAGGAACACCGGCACGCCCCGGCCCTTGGCGAGCACCGAGAGCCGGCCCGACACCTCCCGCACCTGGCTCACGGTGCCGGGGGCGCTCCCGATCTCCGGGGCGTAGAGGGTCTGGACGCTGTCGGCCACCAGGATCTCCGGGGAGATCTCGTCCACGGCCGCGAGGACCCGGCCCAGATCGGTCTCGCTCAGCACGAACAGCCCCGGGGCCGGCCCGCCCAGGCGGTCGGCCCGCATCCGGATCTGGCGGGCCGACTCCTCGCCCGTGACGTAGAGGACCTTCCGGCCGGCCCGGGCCTGGGCCTGGAGCATCTGGAGGAGCAGGGTGGATTTCCCGATGCCCGGGTCGCCCCCCACCAGCACGGCCGACCCGGCCACGATCCCGCCCCCCAAAACCCGGTCGAGCTCGGGCAGGCCCGAGGGCCAGCGCAGCTCCGCCCCGCCCTCCACCTCGGCCAAGGGCGCGGCCCTCCCCGACGACGCGAGCCCGGCGTACGCCCCCCGGCCCGGGGCCGGCTCGGGCCGGGACTCGGCGAGACTCCCCCAGGCCCCGCAGTCGGGGCACCGGCCCAGCCACTTGGGGCTCTGGGCCCCGCACTGCTGGCACTCGAACACGGTCCGGGTCTTGGACATGGGCGGCAGGGTAACACGGGGGATCGGGGCCGGGAAGCGCCCTCACCAGATGTAGTCGGGGGCGATGTCGCGCTTGTCCTTGCCCCAGAGCACGTGGACCACCCGCAGCCGCTTGAGGCGCTGGGGGCTCAGGGTGCCCAGGGGGATGTAGACGATCTTCCGGTCCATCCACGAGGCGTATTGTTTCAAAAACCCCCGGGGCGGCCGGGGGGCGCAGTACACCACGAGCCGGTCCTCGGAGTAGTCGATGCCGGCCGCGAGGAGCCGCTCGGCCGGGGTGCGGGTCCAGGCGTAGTCGGGGTCGGTCCAAACGTCGGCCATGCGAAGCGGCGGGTACGACAGCAGGAGTCCCCCGTACTCGCACCGGCAGATCCCCGGGCCCACCACGTTCTCGAGGGGCGGCGTGGCGTAGAACGCCATGTCCGACTCCTGGTCGTGCTCCCCGAGCCAGGTCATGGTGAAGGGGTGGCGCTCCAGGTCGGGGTCCTCGTCGAAGATGACGACCACGCTCCCCACCCCGCCCGGCACCTTCCGGAACTCCCGGACGTAGATCTCGCCCTCGGGCAGGTGGCGGATCGTCTCGCGCAGGTCGATCCCATCGAGCAGCGACCCCCGGAACGGCTCGGACCGGGCCGACTCCTCGGAGAGCACCCGCCCGGCCTTCTGCTGGAGCCACCGGCCGAAGGCCTCGATCACCTCGTCCTCGGGGGGGTAGGAGCAGATGCCCTGGGGGTCGAACCCCTCGAGCCACTCGCCCGGGTGCTTCTCGCCCTTGCGCCGGCGGGGCACCCGAAGCACCCGGCGCTTGGTACGGCCCAGCCGGCGGCGGATCCGGATCCGCCGGGAGCCCAGCCGGAGTTCGTCGGCCGAAAGCTCCACCGCGGCCAGGTCCTCGGCCCCCTTCTGCCACGGGGTGTGGCCCGCGAGCCGAAGCACCGCGAAGGCGAAGTTGTCGTCGGCCACCGACCGGGCCCCCTCCACGAGCTGGTAGAGGTCGGGGAGGAGCCGGCCCTCCAGGAGGGCCCAGTTGCGCAGGTAGCGAAACAGGGTGCGGACCTGCCAGGGCTCGAGCGCCTCCCCGGTCTCCTGCCGGTAGTGGCGGCCCGCGAGCCGCACCAGGTGGTAGAGGCACCGCTGTCGGTCGAGGGGCCGGCCGGGTGGCCCGTTCCGGGCCGCGGCCCAGGCCACGGCGTCGTCGAGCGCCCTCTTTTCGTCCCACCGAGCCCGGCCGGTCAGGATCTCCAGGGCCCCCACCCGCTTCCGCACGGTGGAGCCCTCGAGGTCGGGCTCGGCCACGGAGCCCTGCCGCCGAAGCTCGTACACGGCCTGCACGAAGGGGATCTCGGTCGCCACCTCGGGGAGGCTCTCGGCCGTGAGGTGAAAGAGCCGTACCCCCTCGCGCCGCAGCCGGGCCAGGGGCTGGGCGTGGGGGCCGGGGAGCATCCGGCCCACCCGCTCCAGATGGGCCAGGCCGCACACGAACAGAACCCGCTCCCCCGGACCGGCGGCCACCGCGAGCCCGGCCGCCATGGCCCGCTCGCGCCGCAGGTCGGCCTGGGTGGCCGGGTAGGACCGCTCCCGGAGGCACGCCTCCACATAGGCCCGGTGGCCGAGCCGGGTCACGGCGTAGGGGTCGGGGAACGGCTCGTCGTGCTCGGGGGGCTGGTCGATGTCGGCGTCCACGAAGTGGAGCGGAAGGCCCGCCCCGGCCCCGAGCCGAAGGGCCTCCACGAAGGGGTCGGCCGGCTCCACGAGCCAGTAGACGGCCTCGTCCTCGGCGGTCTCGTAGGTGACCACCGAGACCCGGGGCAGCCGGGCCAGGGCCCGGAGCACGGCCTCCCGCAGGGTGGGCGGAAGCTCCACGGCCACGGCCGTGGGCCGCACCGCCCCGAACGCCCGGGCCACGGCCCCGGCGAACTCCACCCGGCCGTGGAGCACCGGCACGGCCACCACCTCCCCGCCCCGGGGGCCCTGCCAGCGGGCGACGTAAAGCGGCTCGAGGCTCATCCGGACACCACCCCCCTTGCCATCTCGGGGACTCGCCGATACAGTGTTGTTGAGTTTTTCAACAATATTGCTCCGGCGGCTGGATGGGCGCGGCAGGGGGCCTGGGGCCTGCGGGAGCGCCGGGCGTGGCTCCTACCGTGGCCGGATGCCGCACTCACGCACGGCCGGAAGTAGGCCCCATGCCCCCGCGATCTCCCTGCGCGCCTCCATTGGCGCCGGGTTAAGAGGAGCGTCTCGATGGCGACCGTCAATTTCAGCGTGCCCGAAGAGGTGAAACGGGCCTTCAACGAAACCTTCGCCGGCCGGAACAAGAGCGCCATCATCGCCCGCCTCATGATGGAAGCGGTCGAGGAGGAACGCCGCCGCGTGCGAAGGGCAAAGGCCGTGGACGCGTTGCTCGAACTGCGCGCCGCCGCCCCCGCCGTCACCGAAGACCAGATCCTCGACGCCCGGGAGAAAACCCGGCCGTGAACCCCGTGGTGATCGACGCGAGCGTGGTGGTCAACTGGGTGTTCCCCACGCGGGAGGGCGAGGAGGACGTGGGGGCGGCGCTCGACCTCCTTCGGGACATCCGGTCCGGGGCGGTGACCGTCGTTCAACCGCCCCACTGGCTTGCCGAGGCCGGCGCGGTGATCGCCAGGCTCGCCCCGGACATCGCGCCCCGGGCCCTGGAACTCCTCTGGGCGATGGAGCTGCCGGTTCTCGACACCCTTGACCTCTACCGCCTGGCCGCGGAACTCTCCCGCCGCCTGGTCCATGACCTGTACGACACCCTCTACCACGCCGCGGCGCTCCTCACCCCCGGCGCCGTGTGCTACACGGCGGACCGGAAGTACCTGGGCAAGGCCCGCCCCCTGGGGGCCATCGAGCCCGTCTCCTCCTACGTCCCCCGGTCCGGGAACCGGAGGTAGGCCAAGGCGTCCTCGCCGATCACCCGCTCGAGGGCCCGGGGCACCCAGGCCACCGGGTCCTCCCCCGACGCCCGGGCGAGCTTGAGGGCATAGCGGGCGGCGTTGATCCCGTCGCGCACGCCGTAGGGCTCGTCGGCCGCGTGGGCCGCCTGCAGGAACCCCACCACGTAGCGCAGGAGGTCCTCCGGCGCGAACGGCAGGTTTTCCCGCAGGATCGCGAACTCCTCCTCAGCCTCGGGGAAGTCCACCTGGATCTGGGGCTGGAGCCGGGTGTGGATGTACTCGGGGATCTCGTAGGTGGAGGCGTCCTCGTTCATCGTGACGGCCAGCCGGAAGTCGGGGTGGGCCCGGATCTGGAGCCCGGTGAGCACCGACTCCACGTACCGCCGGTCGTCCAGCAGCGGGGCCAGGGAGGCCCAGCTCTTCTCGCTCATCCGGTTCCCCTCGTCGAGCACGCACACCCCGCCCCGGATCGCCGCGGTCACGAGCGGGCTCGCCACGTACTGGATCTTCCCGTCGGGCCCCACCACCGGGCTCACCACCAGGTCCTCGGGCCGGGTGTCCATGGTGGCCTGGAAGAGGTACACCTCCCGGCCCAGGCGCCGGGCCGCCGCGAACGCCAGGGTGGTTTTGCCCACCCCCGGCCGGCCCACGAGCCGGGGGGTCATGGGCCGGTCACGCTCGTCCAGCACCATCCAGGCCGCGAGCACCTGGCGCACCAGGTCCTCCCGGCCCACCCACGGCAGATCCAGGTCGGCCGGCCGGGCCAGGTGGAGGGTGACGCCGTCGATGGTAACCTGTCGCATGTCACGTTCCTCAAGGCGAAAGCGCGGCGGCTCCCTCGGGGGCCCGGCCGCGCGCAACAAGGCGAACTCACCGATGCCCCGCGATTATCCCCCACGCCCGGCCCGCCCCTCAAGGCGGCTCCTTCTGGCCCTGTGGCTTTTGGCCGCGGCCTGCCTTCCGGCCCGGGCCGACCGGTTCCCGGTGGAGATCGTGCACGTGATCGACGGCGACACCGTGGTGGCCCGGTGGGCGGGGCGGGAGGCCCACGTGCGGCTCCTCGGGGTGGACACCCCCGAGAAGGCCCGGGACGGCCGGCCGGCCGAGCCCTTCTCCGGC
>NZ_BAAHFQ010000082.1:0-14457 GCF_054681715.1 Deferrisoma sp. | reverse complement strand
TCTGTTGAGAGCACCACCATACCCGAGACGGAGGGCATTTTTCATGGACCAGGTTCCCCGGTTCGCCGACCCGCCGATTTTCCGCATCAGTTCAGGCTCTCAGGCTTTCTGGCGATAGCGTTCTTGGACACGAGTGGGGCGCATCCGTACGTGGTGAACGATACCACACTCAGTTACCACACCTTCAACAATATGGCGATCTCCCAATACCAGATGGAGGGGGCCATCCGGCACGGGTACAACAGCGCGACCTTCCAGTGCCCGGTGCTGATCGCCGACGGGTATTCGGGAGAGGACGACTACCGGGTCGAGATCCCGGAGGGTCTCATCCTGAAGGAAACCTACATCGGCCGGGCGATCGCCGAGGCCGACGCGATGATCGTGCTGGGGCACGCCCGGGGCCACTCCATCACCATGTACGGCGGGGTCCTCAAGCAGCTCGGCATCGGTTGCCAGTCGAAGCGGGGCAAATACATCACCCACCTCGCCCACTGGGGTGACCCCCACGACGCCATCGGGTGGCCCAAGTTCACCGACAAGTGTCCGGGCAAGGCGTGCAAGTTCCACGAGATGTGCGACAACTCCTGCCCACGCCAGGCCCACCGGGTCACCGAGCACGGCAAGGAGTGGTGGCCGGAGCGGTGCCGCCTCTGCTACTCGTGCCAGGTCACCTGCATCTTCTCGGGGATGACCGGGATCACGTTCGAGGAGAACTACTTCCCCAACGCCATGATCGCCCACGCCGACGCCGCGCTCGGCGCCCTGAAGTGCTTCGAGAGGGGCAAGGTGGGGTACATGAACTTCGCCATCGACGTGGTACCCGAGTGCGACTGCTTCCCCTGGGCCGGCATGCCCCTGTGCCCCGATGTGGGGATCTTCGCCAGTAAGGACCTGATCGCCTGCGAAATGGCCACGCTCGACGCCATCGACGCAGCCCCCATCAGCCCGGGGTCTGTGGCCGAGGAGAAGGGTCTGAAGCCGGGCGATGACAAATTCCGCGAGGTCAACGGGTTCAGCCCCCGCATCACCATGGCGGCGGGGGAGAAGATCGGTCTCGGGACCATGGAGTACAAGCTCGTGAATTACGAGCCCGTCCTGACCCCCGAAAACGCGGCGAAGTGGCAGGTGCGCCCGGGAGGTATCCCAACGACCGTGCGGTTGCGGGAGATCTTCCGTAAGCACGACCTCACCACCGAGGTCATGCCGTTCCAGCGCACCGAGTACAACAAGGACTGGGTCTTCAACGAGTGGAAAAAGTACGACCCCTTCAAGGGGCAGACCCCCGGGTAAGGGCCCCTTCGCCGGGGCGGGGAAGCCGGCCGCCGCGGGCTCTCCCCGCCCCTTTTTTGCGGGTCCCCCGATCGGGGGCGCCCCCACAGCGAGTCCTGGGAAGGTGGTTGGCCATCATGAGACGCGTGTACTGGATGGACCTGGAAAACCTCGGGCCGGATCGTTCTGTGGCCCAGAAACTCCGGGCGCTCCTCGAGACCTCCGGGGCCGGCGACGACCTGTGCCCCGAGATGCGGGTGTCGTTGAAGGTCAACACCGCGGAGGACGGGTACGAGTACGGCTTGCGGCCCGTGTTCATCCGAAGCGCCGCTCGCCTCGCCGCCGACCTGACGGGGAAGAGCCCGATCGTGTGCGACGGGCTCAAGCTCGTGGACTACTGGAGAAGGACCAAGGGGCACGCGTTTCTCGAGGTGGCCCACAGCAAGGGCTACAACCCCCAGGCCCTCGGCGGGAATTTCGTGATCAACGGGGGCTATAGCGGCGACGAGGGAAACATCTACCCCTGTCGGCTCCCCAACTCCGAGTTGGGCGGGGTGGAGGTGGGCACGGCGGTGTGCCGTACCGACGCCCTATGGGTGCTTTCGCACGTGACGCTCCACCCCTTGTTCGGGCTGAGCGGGGCGCTCCTGAACGGCGGATTCGAGTGCCTCGTGGGCCGCGAACGCGTGCGGGTCCTGAAGGGCCTGAACCCGTATCTGTTCAACGGCCACCGCCCGGGTGCCGACGAACTGGCCGGATTCCGGCGCCGGGCTCTGGAGGCCCACCTGGGCGTGCGCGAAGCCATGGAAGAGCGCGTTTTCTACGTGAACTGCCTGTGGGACGTGACCCCCCAGCCCGAATACTACCCGTTCAGTGAGGGGCCTCTGGTCGCAAACCTGGGGTTTCTGGCGGCCCGGGACCCGGTCGCCCTGGACGCCGCCACGGTTTCCCTGCTCCGCGGGGCGGGCGCGCCTCCCCCCGACGAATTCCTTGCAGCCCTGGAGGAGGCGGAGTCGCTGGGGTTGGGCGTTCGGGAGGCCCCGGTGGAACGGCTTACGTGACGCAACCCATCACCCCTTGCACGAGGAGATCCCATGGAGACTCAACTGAGCGCCTTTCGCGAGCAGCAACGGCGGCACCTGGCCGGGGACGGGGCGATCGCCGACGCGCTTCGGCACGTCAAGTACAAGATCGCCGTCCTCTCGGGGAAGGGGGGCGTCGGCAAGACGGCCGCCACCATCAACTTGGCGGCGGCCCTTCAGAACGCGGGGCACCGGGTCGGCGTCTTCGACGCCGACCTGCACGGGCCGAGCACGCCGAAGATGTTGGGGATCAAGAAGGAATCCCGGCTAAACGGCGCGTTCTGGCTGGACCCGGTGGTTACGGAATCGGGGATCAAGGCGCTTTCCGTGGCCCTGTTCTGGCCCGGGGACATGACCCCGGTCATGTGGAGGGGCCAGGCGAAGAGTCGCACGATCCGCCAGTTGCTGGCTGCGGCGAAATGGGGAGGGCTGGATTTCCTCCTCGTCGATCTGCCGCCGGGTACCGGTGACGAGCCCATCGCGATCTTGAAGTCGATCCCCGGCCTCGACGGCGTTGTGATCGTGACCACACCCCAGGAGGTTTCGACCCTGGTGTGTTCCAAGGCGATCAACGCAGCCCTTTCCCTGGGGGCGAAGGTGCTGGGGCTTATCGAGAACATGAGCGTGTATCGGTGCCGGTGTTGTGGCGACGAGGTCCACCTGTTCGGGAAGGACAAGGGCCGCAGCCTGGCCCGCATGATGGAGGTGCCGTTCCTGGGTTCGATCCCCCTGGATCCCCTCTTCTCGGAGGCGGCCGATTCTGGGGTGCCGATCGTGAACCTCCACCCCGAGAGCGTGACCGCCCGGGCCTTCGTGGAGATCGCCCACACGTTGGCGGCCCAGATGCCCCCGAGGGAGGTGCCCGATGCCCCGCCCGAGGAGAGCCGGCCCTGCCCAGGGTCGGGGCACCATCACCGCCCTCACCATCACCACAACCACGGCAGCCGGGGCGGATGCGGCCACTCGCACCACCGCCCCACGACTCCCGGCGGCTGATGCGCCGCCCCTAACACACCGGAGGAGGACTCGATGTCGGACCAAAAGATGGGAACCCACTACGCGCGAGAGATGGCCGCGGTATTTCGGGAGATGGCCGGGCAGGCCCATTACGGCGCCATGAAGGACAAGCTGGAGCAGCTCGCCGACGAGTTGGAGAAGCTGGCCTCCAAGCTCTACTTCAAGACCCAGAAGGGAACCGAGGACATGCAGCGGCTGATGGGGGAACTCGAAGAGTTGCGGGCCAAGGCCGAAGCCTGCCAGGAGGCCTCGGAGGTCGGCAGCATGTGCACCCCGTTTTTCGGGAACATCGAGAAGGTGCTGAACCACGTGAAAACGATGAAGGTGAGGATGACCTGAGGAGGTCGCGATGGGCTCCGACCAGCCGAACCGCCAGATGATCGAGGACATCACCCGGGTCGGTGTGCGCGCCGCCGTTCTGCTGAGGGGTGTGGTGCTGCAGACCGTGGACCGGGACACCCTGGAGTGGGGGTTGCGGGAGTTGGCGGCGGGTCGCCTTCTCGAGAGGTACTTCGGATACCTGGTGGACCACCCCGAGTGCGTGGATCTGCTGAATCTGCTGCACCTTGTCTACAGCCTCGAGGGGCAGTTGGAGTTTCAGGTGCGCGAGTACGGTCTCGACTCGGTGAAGGACGACCTGGAGGAGATCAACTTCAGCTTGAGGCGGGTGGGTGAACGGTTCGACCTGGCCGCCCTGCGCCAAGCGGTCTGACCCGTCCCATGCCGACGAGGAGAGAGGCTCCATGAAGCTCGAAGGTCAAGTGGCGATCGTTACCGGCGGCGCCCGGGGAAACGGGCTCGCCATCGCCAAGGCGCTCGCATCCGAGGGGTGCCGGGTGGCCCTGGCGGACATCTGCGAGGACATCCCCACCGTGCCCTACCGGCTGTCCTCGAAAAAAACCCTGAACCGGGCGGTCGAGGAGATCCGGGGGATGGGGGGCGAAGCGCTCGGCATCGTGTGCGACGTGCGCTCCGCCCCTTCGGTAAAGGCGCTCGTGGACGAGGTGAAGCAGAGGTTCGGCCGGATCGACATCCTCATCAACAACGCCGGCATCACGAGCCTGGTTCCGGTGGTGGATATGGACGAGGCCACGTGGGACGACACCCTGGACACCCACCTCAAGGGAACCTTCCTGTGCTGCCACTACGTCGTTCCCCACATGATCGAGGCCCACTACGGCAAGGTGGTGTCCATCTCCAGCGTGGGGGGCCAGAGGGGGTTCGGGATGGGGGCGCACTACTGCGCGGCCAAGCACGGGATCCTGGGGTTCACCAAGAGTCTGGCCATGGAGGTGGCCGACCACAACATCAACGTGAACGCGGTGTGCCCCGGAACCGTGTGGACCGACATGATGAAGGGATTGGCCGAGCACTTCGGCATGGAAGAGGACGAGGCCAAGGAGCAGTTCTGCGAGGGGCATCTGTTCAAGGATCGGGAGATCACCCCGGAGGACGTGGCCCAGGCCGTCCTGTGGCTGTGCCTTCCGGAAAGCCGCTGCGTGACCGGGAACATGATCACCGTGGACAGCGGCTGGACCGCGGCGGCGGGCTAAGGCGCCGGCGCAGAGGCGGGGAGCCGGCCCCCACCGGGGGCGCCTCGGAGCCACGGGTGAACCAAGCATGCGGTGACCGCTTTCGCCAACTGCCGAAAGGAGCGAGCCATGGAAGAGACCGGAAAGAACCCCGAACCGATGATGACCCACGAAAGCGAAGAACCCGAAGCGCCCGAAATCCTGGAGGAGATCGCGGTGGAGGAACTCGCGCTCGACGGGATCTGCGGCGTGTATTGAGGCCCGTTCCCCGGGGATGGGGCCGGCAGCCGGCCCCATCCCGGAACCCGCCCACGGGGGTTGACCGCATGAACGTCCGATACCGGCTCCATCCCTGTTGCCGTGTGCGCCGAGAGGCCTTCGGGCTCCTGTTCTACGACAGCCGGGGCCCGAAGCTCCTCTTCGCCGAAACCGAAGCCCTGCTCGACCCGGAAGACCTCCGGGCGGGGGTCGGCCGGGCGGAACTGGAGCGGCGTCTCGGCCCCCGTTCGGCCGAGCGGGTCCGGGGGTTCTTGGAACGGCTCGTCGCAAAGGGGTTTCTCCGTGAGCAACCGGTTTGTTGAAGGGGGCCTGCGGGCCCCGGTGAACGTGACCTGGGAGGTCACCCTGGCCTGCAACCTCCGGTGCCGCCACTGCCTGTCGGCTTCGGGGGAGCCGGCCCCGGGGGAGCTCGACACCGCCGAAGCCCTCGATCTGGTGGAGCAGTTCCACCGGGCCGGGGTGTTCCAGGTCAACTTCGGCGGCGGGGAGCCCTTTCTCCGGCCCGACTTCGACCGCATCCTCGACGCCTGCCACCGGCGCGGTCTGGTCACCTGCATCTCGACCAACGGAACCTTCCTCGACAAGGGCCGGGTGGCGCGCCTGGCCGAGAGCGGGCTCGTGGCGGTGCAGGTCAGCCTGGACGGGGCCACCCCCGCCACCTGCGACGGGCTGCGGGGGGTGGGGAGCTACGACCGCGCGATGAGGGCCCTGACCCTGCTCGCGAAGAGCCCGATCCCCACGAGCATCAACGCGGTGCTCACGGCGGCAAACACCCGGGAGATCCCGGCCCTCTACGAGATGGCGCGGGAACTGGGGGTGACGCTTCGGGTCAGCCGGTTTCGGCCCTCGGGCCGGGGCGCGGCCCTGTGGCGCAGCCTGCGGCCGTCGGCCCGCCAGTTGTTGGAGTTTTCGGAGTGGTTGCTGGGGACGGGGGACGTCCGGACCGGGGACAGCTTCTTTTCGCTCACGCCCCAGGAGCGCCAGGGGCTGGGGCTCAATCTGTGCGGTGCGGCCAAGCTCACCTGCTCGGTGGGACCGGCCGGGGAACTCTTTCCGTGCGCCTTTCTCCAGACGCCCCGGTTTCGGGCCGGATCCCTGCGGGAGGAGTCGTTCCAGGAGATCTGGGACGGATCGCCGGTGTACCGGTGGTTCCGGCGGCTTCGCATCCGGTCCTGCGAGGGGTGCCACCGGTTCGACCAGTGCCACGGCGGCTGCCCGGCCGTGGCCTACCACATGGGCGGGTCCCTGGAGAGCGGGGACCCGGAGTGCCTGGAGCGGTGCGTCACGGCCCTGACCGGGGAGCAGCCCGCCCCTGAGGCCGCATCGGCCCAGGGCGGTTTTCGAATCACCGAAGAGGCACCTTCCGCGTGAGGAGTTGCTTGCCATGATGTTCCAGTACCTGTTTTCCCCGTTGAAGATCGGCCGCGTGGAGGTGCGCAACCGCATCTCCTTCCAGCCCCATTTGACGAACTTCGCCGTGGACTGCCTGCCCTCCGAGCGCCACATGTACTACTGGGGCGAGCGGGCCAAGGGGGGCGTCGGGCTCATCATCACCGAGGAGATGAGCGTCCACCCTACCGATCGGGCGTACGAGAAGTTGGTGGAGGTGTTTCGCCCCGAGGTGATCCCGGGCTTCCGGAAGATCACCGACTATGTCCACCAGTTTGGGGCCAAGATCTTCGCCCAGCTCAACCACAACGGCCAGCAGTGCGACGGCACGTTATCCCGGCTGCCGGTGTGGGCCCCGAGTCCGGTGCCCGACGTGCTGTTCCGGGAAGTCCCCAAAGAGATGGAGCCCGAAGATATCGACGAGGTGTGCCGGTACTTCGCCAGGAGCGCCGTCCACGCCCGGGAGGGAGGTTTCGACGGCATCGAACTCCAGTACGGGCATTCGAGCCTGGCCCGGCAGTTCCTTTCGCCCCTGACCAACAAGCGCCAAGACGAATACGGGGGGAGCCTGGAGAACCGGATGCGGGCCCCGATCCGGTTCATCGAGGCGGTGCGGCGGGCGGTGGGGGACGATTTCACGGTGGGCATCCGGCTGTGCGCCGACGAGATGGTCCCCTGGGGTGGGCTCACCCTGGCCGATACCCAGGAGATCGCCCAGCGGTTCGAGGCCACCGGCCTCATCGACTTCATGGACCTTTCGATCGGCACCTTCTACAACCTGTACCTGGTGGAAGGCTCCATGCACACCCCCCTGGGGTACACGATTCCCCTTGCCGCCGGGATCCGCGAGAAGGTGAAGCTGCCGGTGTTCTGCACCGGCCGGATCAACGATCCGGTCATGGCCGAGAAGGTGCTGGCCGCGGGCCAGGCCGACATGATCGGGATGTGCCGGCAGCTCATCTGTGACCCGTTTCTCCCCAAGAAGGCCTTCGAGGGGCGGCTCGAGGACATCCGGTACTGCGTGGCCGACAACCAGGGATGCATCGGCAGGATGGGGCTCAACAAACTTCTGGGCTGCATCCAGAACCCGGCCGTGGGGCTCGAGAAGCAGTGGGGGGAGGGAACGTTGAAGCCGGCTCCGGTCAAAAAGCGGGTTATGGTGATCGGGGGCGGCCCGGCCGGCATGTGGGCCGCCAAGATGGCCGGACGGCGGGGCCACGAGGTGCATCTGTACGAGCGGGGGGACGAGCTCGGCGGGCAGGTCCGGATCGCCATGAAGGGCGCGGGACGGGACGAGTTCGGGGTGATCATCCGCAACGAGAAGGAGCAGGTGGCGAAGGCCGGGGTCACCGTGCACCTGGGGGTCGAGGTGGACGCGGAGATGGTGGTCCGGGAAAACCCGGACGCCGTCATCGTGGCCACCGGGAGCGTGCCCTTCAGGACGCCCCCGATGCCCGGGGGAGACGGACCGGGCGTATGGAACGTGTGGCAGGTGCTCCAGGGGGAGGCGGAACTCGGCGAGACGGTATGCCTCATCGACGACGACGGTCACCACCGGGCCACCTCGACGGCCGAGTACATGGCCGACCAGGGGAAAAGGGTCCACATCCTGTGCTCGGGCCTGTTCGTGGGGGCGGAGTTGGGGCCGCTCCAGGACCTCTACCTGACCCGACAGCGGCTGCTGCAGAAGGGGTGCACGTTCACCCCGGACACCGCGGTGATCGAGATCTCCGGGGAACCCGGCGCCAAAAGGGTGCAGGGGGTGAACGTCTACTCGAACGAGGTCAGCACATTCGGGCCCTACGACTCCGTGGTGTTGGCCGTGCGGCAAGAGGCCGACGACGCCCTGTACAAGGCGCTGAAGGGCAGGGTCAGGGAACTCCACCGCATCGGCGACTGCGTGGCGCCCCGCAAGGTGGATATGGCGATCTGGGAGGGCCACAAGGTGGGGAGGGAGCTGTGATGGCCCGCGCTGGGGGGCACGGCACGGCTGCCGGCCCGGTGCTGGCCTTCGTGGCCCGGCCCGAGGGCCAGCCCGACGACGCGGACAAGGGAATCCTGAACCAGGCGAGCCGGCTCGCCGCGATGCTCGGGGCGCCGTGGGCCGTGGCAACCTTTGCGGGCGCAGGCGACGACGCCAGCGCCTCCTCCGGGGAAGAGGCGTCCGGAAACGGCTCGCCGGACGTGAGCCTCTTGGCCCGGTACGGGGCGCCGGAGGTTTGGGTGATCGAGCCCGGCCCCGAGGCCCCCGATCGGCCGGACGTGCAGGCCGAAGCGCTCGCCCGGGCCGCTGCGCAGGTCGGGGCCCGCGCGGTCCTCCTCGCGCACACGGACCTCGGGTCGGCACTCGCCCCCGTGGTGGCGGCCGAACTCGACAGGGCCGGCGGGGCCGCCCTGCTCACCGAGGTGGTCTCGGCGGCTCGAAACGGCGAGGGCGTTGTGTTCGGGAGGCGCGCCCTCGGGGCCCAGGCCCTGGAGCTCAGGCGCTGGGACGGCGCCGTGCCCCTGGTGGCCACGGTGGACCCGGGTGCGCTGAGCCCGGTGCTCTTGCCCACGGTCCGGCCCACCCGTCCCCCGGTGCGATCCATCCGGGTGGCGGCTTCGGAACGGGCCGCCCGCAAACGGATCGTTCGCCGGATCCCTCCCGACCCCCAGACCGTGGACGTGACGGAGGCCGAGGTGATCTTTTGCGCCGGGAAGGGGTTCGACCGGGAGAGCTTCGAGGCGTTTCGGGAACTCGCCCGGTTGCTCAAGGCTTCCCTGGGGGTGACGCGGCCGGTCTACGACCTCGGCTGGGCCGGGTTCGAGAGGATGATCGGCCAGACGGGGCGCACCGTGGCGCCGCGGTTTTATCTGGGCATGGGCATCTCGGGTTCCATGCACCACGTCGGGGGGATCAAGGACGCCAAGCGGATCGTGTGCCTGAACATCGATCCCAAGGCACCCATGTTCCCCAACAGCGACGAGGGGTTCGTGGCCGACATCCGGGAGGTGGTACCCCTTCTCCTGGAGAGGGTGAGAACCCGGCTGGCGGCGGCCGAGGCCGAGGAGGGCGCCCCATGAAGCGGCGGTTCGAAGCGATCGTGGTCGGGGCGGGGCCGGCCGGGGCCGCGGCGGCGGTGAAGCTCGCCCGCGAGGGTGTGGACGTGGCCCTCGTGGAACGGGGGGCCTTTGCGGGTGAGAAAAACATGTTCGGCGGCCTGCTTCACCGCATGCCCGCCCTGGAAGAACTGTTCCCCGACTTCTGGGTCCGCGCCCCCCTGGAGCGGCACGTGGTCCAAAAGAACCTGTGTTTCCTGACGGGGGAGGCGAGCTTCACGGTACGGTACGAGACCGAGGCGTTCGACCGGCCGCCGTACAACGGGTACACGGTGTTCCGGCCACGGTACGACGCCTGGCTCGCGCAAGAGGCCCAAAGCGCAGGGGCCACCTACCTCACCCGGTGCACCGTGGACGACGTGATCGTGGAGTCCGGCCGGGTCTCGGGTGTCAGGCTCCTGCGGGACGGGGGAGAATTGCGGGCGCCGGTGGTGATCGCGGCCGACGGGGTGCTGTCGTTCACGGCGCTCAAGGCGGGCCTGCGGCGGGGCCCCTTCGATCCGGACCAGATGGCGGTGGGGGTGAAGGCGCTCGTCGATCTGCCGAAGGCGGTCCTCGAGGACCGGTTCGGCCTGGTCCGGGACCAAGGCGCGTCCGTGGAGTTTGTGGGGTGCACGGACGGGGTGCGCGGGGGCGGGTTCCTGTACACGAATGCCGACAGCGTGTCCGTGGGGTTGGTGCTCCACATCGGAAGCCTGAGAAGGAGCCGCAAAACCCCCTACGACCTCCTCAACCGGTTTCTGACCCATCCCCATCTGGCCAAACTGCTCCAGGGGGGGCGCCTCTCGGAGTACTCGGCCCACGTCATCCCCGAGGGGGGATACGAGATGATCCCCCAACTGGCGGGAGACGGCATCCTGGTGGCCGGGGACGCGGCCGGGTTCTGCTACGCCAACGGGCTCAACCTGGAGGGGATCAACCTGGCCGCCCACTCGGGGATCCTGGCGGCCGAGACCGTGCTCCAGGCGCGGCGAGCCGGGGAGTTCTCCGCCCGCGCCCTGGGGGACTACCGGAGGCGTTTGGCCGAAAGCTTCGTGCTGCGCGATCTCAAGCTGTACCGGCGGGCGCCCCGCATGCTCCACATCGACCGGTTGTACGGAACTTACCCCGAACTCCTTTGCGAGGTGATGGAGCGGGTCTACCGGATCGACGGCACGCCTAAGGAAAAGCTCCCGAAACTCTTTCTGCGAAAGGCGCGCCAGAAGATGTCGACCCGGGAACTCCTGTCCGACGCATGGCTGGCGTGGAGGTCGGTATGATCCACATCAACGTCGACGAGATCTTCGATTACACCAGCTTTTCGGTGGACGACGAGCCCCACATCGTGCTCGACCCGGCCGTGTGCCGCACCTGCGATCACCGGGGCTGCGAGTCGGCCTGCCCGGCCCGGTGTTACAGCTGGTCGGAGGAGGAGGGGAAGATGCAGTTCGTTTACGACGGCTGCCTGGAGTGCGGCACGTGCTACATCGTGTGCGACAAGAACGCCTTCACCCGGTGGCGCTACCCCCGGGGAGGGTTCGGCGTGAGCTACCGGATGACATGACACGGGGCACAGCAAGGCGAACGGGGGAACCACCGGACCGAGAGGCGATCATGGCCCAGAATGCGTTGGGAATTCTCGTGCTCCTGCGGGAGGTGACCGACCCTCGGCCCCCCGCCCAGTTGAGCGAGGAGGGGGCGCTGATCCGAGACCGGGGGCTTCGGCGGATCCCCAACCCGGCCGACCTGGCCGCCCTCGAGGAGGCGCTGGCCCAGGCGGCGGGTTTCCCCGGAGCCGCGGTCACCGCGTTGGCCGTGGGGCCACCCCGCGTGGACGACCTCCTGCGTTGGGCCGTCGCCATGGGGGCCCACCGGGCAATCCGGATCTGGGACGACCACCAGGCCCTGGAAGGAGCCGACGCGTCGGCGGACGCCGCCCTCCTGGAACGGTGCCTGGAGATTTTTCGGCCGGATCTGTGGATCACCGGGAGTCGGTTGCTCGACCGGGGCGACGCCCCGGGTCCCGCCCTGGCCTGCGCCCGGGCCGGTCTTCCCCACGTCGACGCGGCGGCGGGCCTGCGGATCTCCGATGGGGGGATCCGGGTGACCCGCAGGGCGGACCGCGGCGCCCGCCAGGAACTCGAACTGCCGCTGCCGGCGGGGGTGTTTGTCGAGGCCGGGATCCGCAGGCCACGATATCCGGACATGGAACGGGTGCTCGCCGCCCTGGAGGCCGAGATCGAGGTGTGGGGGCTACCGGATCTGGGGTTGCCCGCCGCGGCGGTGGGGGAGGCCGCCGCGAGGCTGGCGCGGCTGGGGTATCGGTTTCCGAGGCCGGACCCCTTGCGGGTCCCCACGCCGGATCCGCGCTGGCCGGCCCCCCAGAGGACCGCCGCGCTGCTCTCCGGGGGGATCCAGCCCCGCGCGGGGCGCATCCGTTTCGGCACGGCCGCCGAGGTGGTGGACGCCCTCCTGGAGATCTTCACCCAGGAGGGGCTTCTGCCGGCCGGAGGCGCGCCATGAGGTACCGGATCGCGCCCGACGTACGGCTCCACGAGGGGCCCGAGGGCGCCTACCTCGTGGGTCTCCACCCGCTTCGGGCGGTTCGCATCAACGCCGTGCTCCACCGCCTGGTGGGGCGGTGCCGCGGACCCGGGGCGGAACCGATGGCCCCTGGCGAGGCGGAGGCCCTCGAGGCCCTGACCCGGCGCGGGTTTTTGGAGAGAGAGCGGGCCGCCGGGTTGCCCGACGCGGCCCTTCCCACGGTGAGCGTGGTGATCCCGGTGAAGGACCGGGCCGGAGAACTCGACCGCTGCCTCCGATCGCTGGGCCGGCTGGACTATCCCCGGGGCCGGGTGGAGGTGATCGTGGTGGACGACGGAAGCCGGGACGGGTCGGCCGACGTGGCCCGGCGCTGGGGGGCGCGGGTGGTGGGTTCCGGCGGGTGCGGTGTCGGACCGGCCTCCGCCCGTAACCGGGGCGCGGAGGCGGCGCGGGGCGAGATCTTGGCGTTCATCGACTCCGACTGTACCGCCTCCCCCGGCTGGCTTCGGGACCTTGTGGCGGCCTTCGAGCGGCCCGAGGTGACGGCGGTCGGCGGGCGGGTCGAAGGGATGCACGTGGCGACCCGGCTCGATCGGTACGAGGCGGTCATGTCGAGCCTTTTCCTCGGGCGCAGGGAGCGAAGCGCCCGGGAAGGGAACGACACCTTCTACCTCCCGAGTTGTAACCTGCTGGTGCGCCGGAACGCGTTTCTCGGGGTGGGCGGGTTCCGGGAGGGGATGTGCGTGGGAGAAGACGTGGACCTAACCTGGCGCCTGCGGGACCGGGGAGGACGCATCGTGTATCGCCCCACCGGGTGGGTGTGGCACGAGCACCGGAACCGTTGGGGGGCGTTCCTGCGCCGGCGGTTCGAATACGGCGGGTCGGAGGCGCTCCTCCACGCCGCCCACCCGCAGCGACGCAAGAAGATCGCCTTTCCGCCGAGCCTGACTGCGGCCGTGCTGCTCCTGGCCTTGGGAATCGCAGGGGGGATCGGAATCGCGGTCCCCCTGGGCGTCGCCGTGCTCGGGGTCGACGCGCTGTGGTCCCATCGGCTCTTGTCTCGCCGGGGCATCCCGGTTTCCCACAGGCGCGTGGCCGCGGCGCGACTCCGGGCGCTGAGCAGCCTGCTGTATTACCTGGGGGAGCACGGCCTTCGGTACTACGCCGCCCCCGCCGCGCTCGCGGCCGGGCTTTGGCCGCGGTTCGGGATGCTCTTGGCGCTGCTGGTGGCCTGGGTGGGCCTGGTGGAGTACCGGACGCGCCGGCCCGGGGTCTCGCTCCCGTGGTTTTTCGGCGCCTACCTCCTGGACCGGTTGGCGTACGGGGCCGGCGTGTTCTGGGGGTGCCTGCGGCGGGGGAGTTTCGGGAGTTACCGCCCCCTGGTGTACCGGCGCATGGAGATGACCTTCGGCTGACGGGGGGCGGCCGGAACGGGATGAAGAGGGTCGAAAAGGAGAGGAGAGCGATGGAGCCGAGGCTCGAAGGGAAAGAACGTCGCCTGAAGGAGATTCTTCGGGAGATGGGGGGCGTGGTGATCGGGTTTTCGGGCGGGGTCGACTCCAGCTACCTCTACGCCGTGGCGGTGGAGGTCCTGGGCGACCGGGCCCTCGGGGTGACCGCGTGCTCCGAGACCTACCCGGAGCGGGAACGGCGGGAGGCCGAGGCCCTGGCCCGTTCGCTCGGAGGGAGGCACCAGGCCATCGTGTCCGAGGAACTCGACGTGCCCGGGTTCGCCGAGAACCCCAAGAACCGATGTTATTTCTGCAAAAAGGAGCTGTTCGGAAAACTCCGGGAGGTGGCGGACCGCGAGGGGCTGCCCCACGTGGCCGACGGCTCCAACGTGGACGATCGGGGAGACTACCGGCCGGGCCGGCAGGCCGCCCGGGAACTGGGGGTTCGAAGCCCGTTGGAGGAGGCCGGGCTGACCAAGGAGGAGATCCGCGCCCTTTCCCGGGCCAGGGGACTCCCCACCTGGGACAAGCCGGCCTTCGCGTGCCTGTCGTCGCGGTTCCCCTACGGGACCCGCATCACCCGGGAGAAGGTGGCCCGGGTCGGAAGGGCCGAGGAGGGCCTTAGGGCGCTCGGGCTCCGGGTGGTTCGGGTCCGCCACCACGGGGACGTGGCCCGGCTGGAGGTGGGGCCCGAGGAGTTCTCGCGGATCGTGAACGGCCTCCGGGAGGAGGCGGTACGCGTGGTGAAGGAGGCCGGGTATGCGTACGTGGCTCTGGATCTCCAGGGATATCGGACGGGCGCCATGAACGAGGTGC
>NZ_BAAHFQ010000081.1:0-14564 GCF_054681715.1 Deferrisoma sp. | reverse complement strand
GCGCTTGCGGTCCTCTTCGGACATCTCGTCGCCGGCCAGAAACTCCGCGACGCGTTCGTCGGAATAGGTTTCGAGCGGATAGACCGCGGCCGCCCGGATCACGATGGCCCCGTCGTCCGTGGCCTCCACGAGAACGGGCGAACCGGTGGGAATGCCGGCCCGCTCGAGCACGGTCCGGGGGATCGACAGTTGGCCCTTCTTGCCCAGTTTGGCGAGTTCCATGGAGAATCTCCGGATTCTGGATTTCCAGAAACAGGATAGGCGCCCCCGCCGCCGGGCGCAACCGGCCGGGGCCGTCTGGGCCGCGAGACCGGCGACCGAGGACCGAAGTCACTTGGAACCCCTCTCGGGCCCCTTCGAGGTCTACAGGCGGCGAGCTAAAGTGTTGCCGGGGGCGGGTGGGGGACTGGTTCCGGCCGTGCGTGAGTGCGGCATCCGGCTTACGCTGCATCCGTCACTCAGCCGGGTGGACGGAGCCACTCAGAAACTCTGGGCGTTTTCGCCAGTCCGCTTGGCCGGGAGAGTCCCAGTCGTTGGCCGAGTGCCGGATGCAGCGACTGTAGGAGCCACGCCCGGCGCTCCAGCAGGCCCCATGCCCCCGACCGTGTCTATTTGGTCGCCGGAGTAATAGTAACGTCCGGATCAGGGCCCGATGTGGGAGCGGCGTCCACGCCGCGATCCGGGCCGAAGGCCCGAACGCAAAGGCGTCGCGTCTTGAAACCACCCCGCCCACGTTGGGACCAGCGGCGCCGCTGAAATCCAGAAGAAGGGTTTCAGCGTCCCAGCCTCCCAGCATCCCAGCGGAAGTTACCTGGAGGCGTGTCATGCTACGGGAAGCGAGCATCTCGGAGATGAAGCGGCTCGGGATCTCCAAGGAGCAACGGATCTTGGTGAACCGTGGGCGGGGAAACGACGATCTCGCCCCGTCCGAGGAGCTCCTGGCCGAGTTCATGGAGGCCAAGCGGGGCCTGGAGCGCCGCTGGGGCAAGGGGTCGGCCGAGGCCCACAACCGGGCCTTTGTGGAGTGCCGGTACGAGGAGCGGTTCCGGCGGCAGATCGAGGAGGACCCCCGGGCCCTGGACCGGCTCCGGGCGCTGGCCGAGCGGGCCCGGACCGAAGACGTGTACCTCGTGTGCTACGAGGGGCCGGAAAAGGCGTGCCACCGGCGGATTCTGCTCCGGCTCGCCGCCGAGCGGTTCGGGGCCCCGGTGGAGGTCACCGGGGTGGAGCCCAGGTACTAATACCTTCAACAAAAGTATTGCCGGGGGCGGGTGGGGGACTGGTTCCGGCCGGGCGCGAGTGCGGCACCCTTTTCGCCGCGCCTTTCCATGCCGTTGTCGGCTCGGCAGCGCGGGGCGGCGGTGGCGGACGTTCTGGATCTTCCAAAGCGATCCGGGCGTGGTGATGGCGCGGCGAGGTAAAGGGCCGCACCCGGCTCTCCACCAGCCCCCCACCCGCGAGTTTCCGTTGCAACGCCGCGGATCTGACAATACTCTCGTTGGTCTTAGTAGTTCTGGCCCCGGGCGTCAGCCGAGGCCCAGGGCCTCCCGCACCCGGGCCGGGGTGACGCCCTCGATCCGCACCGTCTTTCGCCGGCCGGTCTCCCCCCGCACGAGCGACACGGCGGACCGGGGAACCCGGAACGCCTTGGCCAGGAACCGCACGATCTCCTTGTTGGCCTCGCCCTCCACCGGGGGGGCGGCGACCCGGAGTTTCACGGCGTCGCCCTGAAGCCCCGCCGGCCCGGTCTTGCTGGCGCGAGGCTGCACCCAGAGATCCACCTCGACCCCCCCCGGCACCTCACGAATCGGCATCGGACGGCCTTTCCAAGTAAGTTCCGCTGGAACGCTAGGAGGCTGGGACGCCAAAATCCTTTGGGATTCTAGCGTCGGCTGTTGTCCCAACCTGTGGGAGCGGCTTCCAAGCCGCGACGTCCTTTCTTTCGGGCCTTCGGCCCGGGTCGCGCCTTGGAAGGCGCTCCCACACGGGGTCCCGCCTCGCGCGTTACTGTCCTGCGTAGCGGGGGCCCTGGGGAGTTTTCAGGTAGGTTCCGCCGCTGGGACGCTAAAATCTCTTGTGATCGAAGCGTCAGCGGCTGTCCCAAGCTTTGGTAGCCACGTCCAGGTCGCGACATCCCTTCTTTGCGGGCATTGGGGCCGCCCCCCTCACCCTCACCCTCTCCCCCCGAGGGGGAGAGGGGATTTTGTGGTGGTGCCGCGGGGCGGCACCGAATCCCCCTCCCCCGGAGGGATGGGGACAGGGGGAGGGGGCACGCCGCGCCGCGGGCTACGGAGTTTCCTCCTCCTCGGGATCGCCTTCGGCGATGAACTCGGGTTCGCGCGGGGGGCGGCCCCGCTTCTCCTCGACCCAGCCGAGCAACGTTTGCCCGAGGGCCTCGGCCTCGGCGAGCCACAGATTCCAGCGCTCCCGCACGGCCTCGATGTCGCGGCGCACCCGCAGGAGTTCCTCGTTCGCCTCCGCCAGCACCCGGTCGGCCCGCTGCCGGGCCTGGGCCTCGATGAGTTCGGCCTCCTGGCGGGCCTTTTCGAGGATCCCCTCCTGGAGGGTGCGGGCGGCGGCCAGGGCCTCCTCGAGGGTGCGCCGGGCCTTTCGCTCCTCCTCCAGTTCAACCGCCAGTCGGTCGCGCTCCTCCCGTAGCCGCTCGAGTTCGTCGGCGATCCGTTGGAGGAACGCGTCCACTTCCACCGGGTCGAACCCCCGGAACACGGTGCGGAAGGTCTGTTCCATCACGTCGGCCGGGGTGAGGCGCATGGGGACTCTCCTTGGGGGGGCTCCGTGGCCCCCGTGCTCTCCGCGGTTCCCAAACCCTCCGGGACCCCGCGCTACCGGAGCCGCAGGGCCAGGTCGGCCAGGGTTTGCACGAGGAAGATCCGGGCGAAGTAGATCCCCAGGATCACCACCATGGGGGAGAAATCCATGCCCCCGAACACCACCGGGATCCGGCGGCGCACCCAGTAGAGCACGGGGTCGGTGGCCCGGTGGAGGAACCGCACGATCGGGTTGTAGGGGTCGGGGTTCACCCAGGAAAGGAGCGCCCGCACGAGCACGATCCAGAAGTAGAGGTTCAGCACCAGGTCGAGCACCCGGGCGAGCCCGAGGAGAAAGTTGCCGAGAACGAACATGGGATGCGCCTCCGGTGGGAGAAGGGTTCCGGCTACCCCCCGAGTTCCCGGGACCGCAGGGTGGCCGCCCGGACGGCCTCGATCAGGGCCGAGCGAAGCCCCCGGGCCTCGAGTTCCCGGAGGCCCGCGGCGGTGGTGCCCCCAGGGGAGGTCACCCGGTCGCGGAGCACCGCCGGGTGCTCCGGGCTCTCGAGGGCGAGCTTCGCTGCGCCGAAGACCGTCTGCTTCGCCAGGTGGAGCGCGAGATCCCGGGGCAGGCCCATGAGCACGCCCCCGTCGGCCAGGGCCTCGATCACGGCGAAGGCGTAGGCCGGGCCGCTCCCGCTCAACCCGGTTACGGTGTCGAGAAGTTCCTCCTTCTCCACCCGGTGCACCGTGCCTACGGCGCCCAGGATCGCCTCGACCCAGCCCGCCTGCTCCGCCGTCACCCGGGCGTTGGCGCAGTACACGCTCGCGCCGGCGCCCACCAGGGCGGGGGTGTTGGGCATGACCCGGACGGCCGCAGCGTTTGCCCCGAGACCCTCCTCCAGCCGAGCCAGGGGGATGCCGGCGCAGATGCTGATCACGAGGGGCGAGCCCCCGGCCGCCCGGATCGCGGCCAGCGCCGGGTCCACGTCCTGGGGCTTCACCGCCAGGATCACGGCCCCGGCATCCCGGCAGGCGGCCTCCACCGTCGTCTCCACCCGGATCCCGTACCGGGCCGCCACCTCCCGGGCCCGCGTTTCGACTTTCTCGGCGCCCACGATCCGGTCGGGGGTGAGGGTGCCCGCGGCCAGGAGGCCCCGCAGCAGGGCTTCGCCCATGTTGCCCACGCCGATCAGTGCAAGGTTCGGAAGGGTCTGCATGCCGGAATCCCCTTTCTTGAAGTCCTTTTCGGGCCGCCAGGCGGCGAGGTAGCTAGGCAGCTAGGCGGCTGGGCGGCTGGGCAGCTAGGCGGCTGGGCGGCTGGGCGGCCGCGGGCCGCTCCGCCGCCAGCTTCCCAGCTTCCCAGCCCCGACCTCAGGCCCGCTCCCCGAAGATCGCCGTGCCCACCCGCACCAGGGTCGCCCCCTCCTCGATGGCCACGGCGAAGTCGTGGCTCATGCCCATGCTGAGGTGTTCGAGCCGCACCCCCTCGGGCGCCTCGGCCTGGAGCCGGTCGCGCAGCTCCCGGAGGGCCCGGAAGTACGGCCGCACCTCCTCGGGGTCCTCCCGGTACGGGGGGATCGCCATGAACCCCCGGAGCCGCAGGTGGGGCCACTCCGGCGCCCGCCGGACCAGAGCCCGGGCGCCCTCCTCGTCGGTGCCCGACTTCGTGAGTTCGCCCCCCACGTTCACCTGGACGAGCACGTCGAGCACGCGGCCCCGGGCCGCGGCCGCCTTCTCCAGGGCTTCGGCCAGGGAAGGCCGGTCCAGGGAGTGGATCCAGGCGAAGGTCTCCACCGCGCGCTTGGCCTTGTTGGACTGGAGGTGCCCGATCATGTGCCACCGGGCGTCGGGCGGCAGGCGGTCCACCTTACCCAGGGCCTCCTGCACGTAGTTCTCCCCGAAGTCCCGGGCCCCGGCCTCGTAGGCGGCGAGGATGCGCTCGGGCTCCACCGTCTTCGACACGGCGACCAGGGTCACCGCCTCGGGGCTGCGGCCCGCCCGACCGCAGGCCTGCCGCACCGCGTCCAGGACCTCCCGGTACCGTTGCCCGGTCGATGTGGGTTCCGTCATGGTCTCGTGTCCTCTCCCGCAACCGCCGCCCGGGGGACCCGGCCGGCGGCCCGCTCCCAGGGCGGAATCCCTGTGCCCCGGAGGAGGGCCAGGGTCTCCGCCAGGGGAAGCCCCACCACGTTCGTGTACGACCCCTCGATCCGCTCCACCAGCGCCGCGCCGGCCCCCTGGATCCCGTAAGCCCCGGCCTTGTCGTAGGGCTCGGGAAGCCCCGTGTACCACGCGATCTCGTCGGCCGCGAGCTCCCGGAACCAGACCCGGGTGGTCACGGCGATGCTCCGGCCCTCCCCGCCGGGGCCCACGAGGCACACGGCCGTGATCACCCGGTGGCTCCGGCCCGAGAGGCGTTCGAGCATCGCCCGGGCCTCGTCCCGGCCGGCCGGCTTCCCCAGGACCTGGTCGTCCACCACCACGGCGGTGTCGGCCCCCAGGACCCAGGCGTCCGGATCGTCCCCGGCCGCGGCCCGGGCCTTCCGCCGGGCCACCTGGACCAGGGCGTCCTCCAGGGGCAGACCCGGGGCGAGGGTTTCGTCGATGTGGCTCGGCCGGACCTCGACGGCAATGCCCACCGAGGCGAGCAGTTCCCTGCGCCGGGGCGAGGCCGAGGCGAGAACCAGGTTCGGCATGGGGTGGCGTCTCCTCGAAACGCTGGGAAACACCGCACGCTAGACGAAGGGCAAAACGGCTGTCAACACTCACCGGCCCCGCCCCCGGCCCGGGGGACCGAACGGCCCGGGGTTGCGCCGGGCGCGGGGTTGTGTTCTTATATGTGAGCAGTTGCTCAATTGTTGGAGTTTGCCCGCCGGCACCTCGTCGTGGCCATCGGATGCCGCACCCGTGCCCGGCCGGGTTCGGCTCCCCGCCCGCCATGGGGGCAAGGCTACTGGGGCGGGCTCGGTAGGAGGAACCCATGGACGTCTGTTCGGAGCTCCTGATCCATCCCGAGGCGGTGGCCCGGGCGCGAAACGAGGTGGAAACGGCTCCCGTGGAGGCGCTCGCCGAGGCCTTCAAGATCCTGGGGGACCCGACCCGCGTCCGGATTCTCCTGGCCCTGGCGGCCGAGGAACTGTGCGTGTGCGATCTCGCGGAGCTCCTGGGCCTGAGCCCGAGCGCCGTGAGCCACCAGCTCCGTCTCCTCAAGGCCCATCGCCTCGTGAAGAGCCGCCGGGAAGGGAAGCTCGTCTTCTACGCCCTGGACGACGACCACGTGCGCACCCTTTTTGCCGAGGCCCGCCGGCACGTGGAGGAGGGCCGGTCATGAGGGAGCTGCCCATGGCCTCGCAAGGGGGGATGGGCCCCGCGTGCTCCTGTGGCGGTCAGGGGGGCGTTCCCGTGGCGGAACCGCCCCGGCGCCGGCCGGGGGCCCGGTACCGGCTCGAGGGCCTCACCTGCGCCTCCTGCGCGGAGAAGATCGAGCAGGAGATCAACCGCCTTCCCGGGGTGCGGGCCGAGCTCCATTTCGCCTCGTCCACCCTGGTGGTGGAGGCCGACGACCCGGCGGCCCGGGAAAGGGCCCTGGAGATCGTGACCCGGATCGAGCCCGAGGTCCGGCCCGTGAGGCTCGACGCCGGGCACCTGGAGGCGGAGCCCCGGGGCGTCTCGCCGATCCTGAAGGCGGTGGCGGCCTCCGGGGTCCTCTTCGCGCTGGCGCTCTTGGTGGAGCGGCTCGTGCCCCGGCCCGGGGCGGGGTTTCGGGTCGGCGACTTCGGGAGTTGGGCCGTGTTCCTCCCCTACCTGCTCGCCTACGCCGTGGCGGGCCAGGACGTGGTGCGCCGGGCGGTCCGCGGGGTGCTGCGGGGCGACCTCTTTGACGAGAGTTTTCTCATGACGGTGGCCACCCTCGGGGCCTTCGCCATTGGGGAGTTCCCCGAGGCCGTGGCCGTGATGCTCTTTTACAAGGTGGGGCAGTATTTCGAGGACCGGGCGGTGAACCGTTCCCGCCGGTCGATCGCGGCCCTCCTCAAGATCCGGGCCGACTACGCCAACCTCCGGCGGGACGGGGAGACCCTGCGGGTGTCCCCCGAGGAGGTGCGGGTGGGGGACCGGATCGTGGTGAAGCCCGGGGAACGGGTTCCCCTCGACGGCGTCATCGAGGAGGGCCGGACCACGGTGGACGCCTCGGCCCTGACCGGCGAATCCCGGCCCCGGGCGCTGGCGGAGGGGGACGAGATCCTCTCCGGCATGGTGAACCAGGGCGGGGTCGTCACGGTGCGGGTCACCAAACCCTTTGGGGAGTCCACGGTCAAGACCATTCTCGACCTGGTGGAAACCGCCGCGGCCCGAAAGGCCCCCACCGAGGCGTTCCTCACCCGGTTCTCCCGGGTGTACACCCCGGCCGTGGTCCTGGGAGCGGTGCTCCTGGCCGTGGTTCCGCCCTTGGCCTCCCGGGCGCCGGGGATCGCGGGGTGGTTCGGGGCGCCCCAGGCCTACGCCGACTGGGTCTACCGCGCCCTGGTGTTTCTGGTGATCTCGTGCCCCTGCGCCCTGGTGATCTCGGTGCCCCTGGGGTTTTTCGGCGGCATCGGGGCGGCGTCGCGCCGGGGGGTGCTGTTCAAGGGCGCGAACTTCCTCGAGGCCTTTCGGTGGGTGCGGACCATCGTGTTCGACAAGACCGGCACCTTGACCCAGGGGGTGTTCCGGGTGACCCGGGTCGTGCCTCACAACGGTTTTACCGAGGAAGAGGTGTTGGCGCTCGCGGCGGCGGCAGAGAGCCACTCCGGCCATCCCATCGCCCGGTCCGTGCTGGAGGCCTACGGCCGGCCGGTGGACGACACCCGGATCGGGCGCTACGAGGAGATCCCGGCCCACGGGGTGCGGGCCGTGATCGACGGCCGCGAGGTCCTGGTGGGTAACGACCGGATCCTCCATCTGGACGGCGACGAGCTCGTCCACGACACCTGCGACCTCGAAGGGACCGTGGTGCACGTGGCCGTGGACGGGACCTACGCGGGCTACCTCCTTCTGGCCGACGAACCCCGCCCCGAGGCCCGGGAAACCCTGGAGAGGCTGCGGGCCGCCGGGGTGCGCCGGTTCGTGATGCTCACGGGCGACGAGCGGTGCGCGGCCGAGGCGGTGGCCAAGGCGCTGGGCCTGGACGAGGTCCACGCCGATCTGCTGCCCCAGGACAAGGTGGACTGGGTCCGGCGCCTCGAGGCCGAGAAGGAGGACCCCCGGGCCAAGGTGGCGTTCGTGGGCGACGGCCTAAACGACGCCCCCGTGCTGGCCGCGGCGGACATCGGGGTGGCCATGGGCGGGCTCGGGTCCGATGCCGCCATCGAGGCCGCCGACGTGGTGCTCATGGACGACCGGCTCACGGGCCTCGTGTCGGCCGTGGAGGTGGCCCGCCGCACGAACCGGATCGTGCGGGAGAACATCGCCCTGGCTTTCGGGGTGAAGGGGCTCTTTCTGCTGCTCGGGGCGGCGGGGGTAGCCTCCCTGTGGGAGGCCGTGTTCGCCGACGTGGGCGTGGCGGTGCTCGCCGTCCTGAACGCGACCCGGGTGCTCCGGGAGGGGTGAGCCGGCCGTGCCCGTGACGCGGTGAGGCGCCCCGGGGGCCGCACTCGCGCCCGGCCGGAACCAGTCCCCCACCCGCCTCCGGCAATACTTTCTCCGGCTGCTAAGGGGATAGAAACGGTCGGGGGCATGGGGCCTGCTGGAGCGCCGGGCGTGGCTCCTACAGTCGCTGCATCCGGCACTCAGCCAACGACAGGGCTCCTTCCGGCCAAGCGGACTGACGAAAACGCCTAGAGTTCCTGAGTGGTTCCGTCAATCCGGCTGAGTGCCGGATGCAGCGTAAGCCGGATGCCGCACTCACGCACGGCCGGAAGCAGGCCCCATGCCCTCGCGATCTCCTTGCGCGCATCTATTGACACCGGGTCAATAGTCGTGCCGCGACCCCTCCTCCGGGCTTTCCGTCCGGGGCAGCCGCACCCGGAACCGGGCGCCCCGGCCGGGGGCGGTGTCGAGCTCGATGGCGCCCCCGTGGTCGCGGACGATGCCGTAGACCACGGCGAGCCCGAGGCCCGTTCCCCTCCCTTCGCCCTTGGTGGTGAAGAACGGCTCGAACACCCGCTCGGCCACCTCGGGCGCCATGCCGGGCCCGTCGTCGGCCACCTCGATCCAGGCCTCCCCTTGGGCTTCCCCCACCCGGATCTCGATCGTTCCCGCGCCGCCGGCGGCCTCCCCGGCGTTCAGGAGGAGGTTCAGCAGCACCTGCTCCAGGCCCGCGGGGTCGGCCTCCACCGCGGGGCCGGGGCCCTCCGGGAGCCGGAGGCCCACCCCCTTGGGCAGGGCCGGCCGGGCGAGTTCGGCCACCCGCCGGGCGAGGCTTCCGAGGCCGACCGTCTGCCGCTGCGGCGGGGTGCCCCTACCGAAGGCGAGCACCCGGTGGGCCAGGTCCGAGGCCCGTTGGCAGGCCGAGACGATGCGCTCGATCCGCTTCGCCCCGCTTTCGCCTTCCGTCCCGTGGAGTTCCAGGAGTTCCGCGTTTCCCTGGATGGTCATGAGGAGGTTCTTGAACTCGTGGGCGAGCCCGGCCGCGAGCCGTCCCAGGCTCTCCATGCGCTGGGCCCGGGTCAGGGCCTCCTCGGCCCGGGCCTCCTTCGTGACGTCGTACAGGGCCACCAGGACCCCGGGGGTCAGGGCGCCGTCCCGGAGCGGGGTGACCCAGAGGCTCACCACCCGGTCGCCGTGGTGGGGCGCCCGGTGGGGCACCCGGGGGTGGAAGGCCGGCTCCCCCCGGGCGGCCCGGGCGATCAGGGCAGGGAGGTCCACCCCGTCCAGGGTGCCGGGGGGGAGGAGCGCCGCGAGGTCGGTGCCGGGCGCGGGCTCCCCGTGGCAGGCCTCGCGGAAGGGGCGGTTTGCCGCCAGGAGCCGGCGGCGCCCGTCGCACACGGCCACGGCCAGGGGCAGGCTCTCCACCACGGCCCGCTGGAGGTCCACGGCCCGGGCCTCCCGGGCCAGGGCGGCGGCCAGTTCCCGCGCCCGGCCCAGGACGAGGGCCAGCACCTCGGTCAGCGACCCGCACAGGGGCTCCGCCCCCGTGCAGTGGGGGCACGGCGCCCCGCCGCAGGCGAAGAGCCCGAGGAGGGCGCCCGGATCGTCGAGGTAGAGGGGGAACACCCGCAGGGGGGCCTCGGGGCCGAGCCCGGCCGCGGCCCGGAGCCGGGGGACCGGGTCGTAGCCCAGGGGGATGGGCTCGGGCCGGGGCCGGGGGCAGCGCCACGCGGCGGGCTCCAGCTCGGCCTCGGTCGCGAGCAGGACCGCGTAGAGGGTCTGGTGGCAGGCCGGCTCCAACGAGGCGGCGAACGCCTCCGAGGCCTCGGGGGGGCTCCGGGCCGCCCGGATCGCCCGCACCACCCGGGCCACCACCGCCTCGGCCCGCTCAGCCACCGTCGCCCCCGAACACCGGGCCGGTCACGGGCCCGTCCACCCGCACGCCCGAGGTGCCCAGATCGTACCCCACGATCTCCCGGGAGTGCTCGATGCCCCGGGCCTTGAGCACCGTGAGCGCCGTGGCGAGCCGGCCGGGCTCCTCGTGGTAGCGAAGGAGCACCACGTTGTCGGCCACGTGGGAGATGCCCACCCCCGAGATCCCCACCGGGCCGAAGAGGTCGCTCGATTCCAGGGTCATCACGAGGCTCGTGCGCCGGTCCTTGAAATGCTGGACCAGGGAGTAGGCGAAGGCGAGGTACCGGTCGCCGGCCCCGGCCCGCAGATCCGTGAGGCTGTCCACCGCCACGACCCGGGCCCGGCAGGCCTCGGCCCGGCGGGCCACCTCGAGCACGGTCCGGTCGGAGGTGAGTTCCACGGGCGAGGTGTAGACGAACGTCACGGGCCCGTCCGCCGGCACCCCCAGCCGGGCCGCCGTGGCGGCGAGCTGATTCGGGTCCTCCTGGAACGAGACGTAGAGGCTCGGCTCCCCGGCCCGGGCCGCGGCCGCCACGGCCGAGAGGGCGAAGGTGGTTTTTCCCGCGCCCGGCTCCCCCACGAACAGGGTGGCCGTGCCGTCGAGGAACCCCCCGCCCGTGAGCCGGTCGAGTCCCTCCACCCCGGTGGACCGGCGGCGGGTCAGGGGCTCGTAGGTGGCCGGCCGGTCCGGGGTGGCCGTCCGGGGCGCCACCCGCACCCCGTCGTCGCCGATCCACAGGGGGTGTTCCCCCTCGAGGAACCCGGAACCCCGGAGTTTCACCACCCGCAGGCTCCTCCGGCCGCTCCGGTCGGGGTCCACCTCGTTGGTGAGGTACACGATGGCGTCCACCACGCTCGCGGCCACGGTTTCCATGACCTCCCGGCTCCCGTACTCGCCCAGGAGCATCGTGGTGACCGGCAGGGTTGCGAGGTGGGCCCCGAGCCGGAACACCAGGGGCCGGAACCGGTCGGCCGAGGGGGCCAGATCCGCGAGGGCCCGGAAGCTGTCCACCACCAGGTACGCCGGCTCGTGCTCGCGAAGGAGCGCCTCGAGGTCCTCGAGGGCCGCGTCGGGGCCTCGGTCGAGGAGGGTGGGGCCCAGGTCGGCGAACCGCACCGCCGTGCCCACGGCCTCGGCTCGGAAGAACCCGTAGCCCGCGAGGTGCCGAAGGAGCTTCTCCTGGGGCTCCGAAAGGGTGGTCACGTAGAGCCCCGGGGCTTCGGCCGAGGCGTTTCCGAAGAGCCACTGGAGCGCCAGGAGCGTCTTGCCCGTTCCGGCCCGGCCGGCCAGAAGGGTCAGGACCCCCCGGGGCAGGCCGCCGCCGAGCACGGGGTCCAGGTGCGGCACGCGGGTGGGGACGCGGGTCATGGGGTTCTCCCTTGCGCGCGGTCGGCGAGAAGGCGCTCGACCAGGGCGCGCAGATCGCGGTCGGCCAGGGGTTTCTGGGAGAAGAGGTCGGCCCCGGCCTCCCAGGCCCGGTCGGCGAAGGGAAGGCTCGAGACCACGGCCACGGGCAGGGGGCGGGTCAGGGGATGGGCCCGCAACCGGCGCACCAGGGTGAGGCCGTCGATCCCGGGCAGGAGCACCTCGCACACCACCGCGGCCGGCGGCTCGGCGAAGGCCCGTTCCAGGGCCCGGGTGCCGTCGTCCACGAGTTCCAGGGGGGCGCCCAGATCCAGGGCCCCCCACCGCCGCCGCCAAAAGGGATCCCGCTCCGCCACCAGGATGCGCATCGGCACTCTCCGGTCGTGAGGGCTGCCGGCAAACAAAGCAGAGAAAATGGGTTTTGTAAAGGAAAAATGGGGTGCGGTCTCCGGTCGCCGGTCGGGGAATGGAACCACGGAGGGCACGGAGGGCACGGAGGACGGGGGGCGTGGCAGCGTGCTGGCCTTGGGTTCCCCGATTC
Organism: Deferrisoma sp.; assembly: GCF_054681715.1. Classification (NCBI taxonomy): domain Bacteria; kingdom Pseudomonadati; phylum Thermodesulfobacteriota; class Deferrisomatia; order Deferrisomatales; family Deferrisomataceae; genus Deferrisoma; species Deferrisoma sp. Next base: position 2,407 of record NZ_BAAHFQ010000081.1, on the reverse strand, counting down.
GTGGTACACTCCGGGCCCGGGGGCGGGGTGGGTGCTGCGTCTCAACGTCCCGAGGGCCGCGGAGCGGCCACACGATTCACGATTTACGACTTCACGATTCACGGCTTTCCAGCGTTCCAGCCTTCCCGCTTTCAAACCGGACCAACCATGCCGACCCTCGACGACGTGAAAGCGCACCTCGCCGCCCGGGGCGTGGAGGTGTGGGAGTTCGAGGCCCCGACGCCCACGGCCGAGACCGCGGCCGCGGCCGTGGGGTGCTCGGTGGGGGAGATCGCGAAGACGATCCTTTTTCTGGTGGGCGACCGGCCGGTCGTGGTGGTGGCCGCGGGGGACGCCAAGGTGAAGGGCTCGAAGCTCAAGCGGGCCCTGGGCTGGACCGGGAAGGTGCGGCTCCCGGGGCCCGAGGACGTGGTGCGCCACACGGGCTACAGCCCGGGCGGGGTGTGCCCGTTCCTGCTGCCCGAGGAACTCCCCGTGCTGGTGGACCGAAGCCTTCGGCGGTTCCCCCGGGTCTACCCGGCCGCCGGAAACGACCACTCGGCCGTCCCCCTCACGGTGGACCGCCTCCTGGACCTCACGGCCGGCCGGGAGGTGGACGTGACGGAAATCGTGTAGCTCGGCGGCCGTTCGGTCGCCAACCTCGGGAAACCGGCGGCCCGTGCACCCCCCTTTTGACACGGCCGGCCCGGTTGGCGCATGGTTTTTCGTTGGTCGTTGGTCGTTGGTCGTTGGTCGTTGGTCGTTGGTCGCCGGGCTTCCCAGCTTCCCAGCCTCCTAGCTTCCTAGCTTTCTAGCCTTCTAGCCTTCTAGCCGACAAGAGCGCCGCCATGCTGATCGTGATGGACCATTTCGCCACCCCGGAACAGGTCGAGGCCGTGTGCGAGCGCATCCGGTCCCTGGGCCTCACCCCCCAGCCGATCCCCGGCGGGGAGCGGGTCGCCATCGGGGTCTTGGGGAACCGGGGCTACGTGGACGAGGCCCCGTTCCGGGACCTTCCGGGCATCCGGGAGTTCATCCACGTCACCAAGCCCTACAAGCTCGTGAGCCGCGACTTCCACCCCGAGGACACCGTGGTCCGGGTCGGGCCGGTGGAGGTCGCCTGGAGCCGGCCCCCCGTGGTGATCGCCGGGCCCTGCGCCGTGGAGAGCGCCGAGCAGGTCCGGGCCGCGGCCCGGGCGGTGAAGACCGCCGGGGCCCAGCTCCTTCGGGGCGGGGCGTTCAAACCCCGCACCGGCCCCCACTCGTTCCAGGGCCTGGGGTACGAGGGGCTCGATCTCCTGGCCGAGGCGGCCCGGGAGGCGGGGCTTCCCGTGGTGACCGAGGTCATGCGGATCGACCAGCTCGAGAAGGTGGCCTCGGTGGCCGACTGCCTCCAGATCGGGGCCCGGAACATGCAGAACTTCGACCTCCTCAAGGAGGCCGGCCGCACGGGCAAACCGATCCTCCTCAAGCGCGGCATGAGCGCCACCCTCGACGAGTTCCTGGCCGCGGCCGAGTACATCCTGCTCGAAGGAAACGACCAGGTGATCCTGTGCGAGCGGGGCATCCGGACCTTCGAGCGGGCCCTCCGAAACACCCTGGACCTCGCGGTGGTCCCCTACCTCCGGGCCGCCACCCACCTTCCGGTGATCGTGGACCCGAGCCACGCGCTGGGCCGCCGGGATCTCGTGGCCCCCATCGCCAAGGCCGCGTTCGTGGTGGGGGCGGCCGGGATCATGGTGGAGGTCCACCCGAACCCCTGCCAGGCCCTGTGCGACGGGCCCCAGTCGCTGGACCTCGTGGCCTTCGAGCGGCTCATGGGCGCCCTCGACCAGATCCGGGCGTTCCGGGAGGCGTGAGGAAGGCTGGGAAGCTATCAACCCGGCGCCAACAAAGGCGCGCAAGGTAGCCGCCAGGGCGTGGGGCCTGCTTCCGGCCGTGCGTGAGTGCGGCATCCGGCTTACGCTGCATCCGGCACTCAGCCGGATGGATGGAACCACTCAAGAACTCTGGGCGTTTTTGTTCACCCGATTGGCCGGAAGACTCCCATTCGTTGGCTGAGTGCCGGATGCAGCGACTGTAGGTGCCACGCCCGGCGCTCCAGCAGGCCCCACGCCCCGGTCCGTGCCTATTTAGCCGCCGGAGCCATAGGAAGCTGGAGGGCTAGGAAGCGGGGGCGCCGAGCCGGCTCGCCGCGGCAGCCTTCGGGTTGCGGCGGGCACCGGGTCGGCGGCCCGCACCCGGGAGGAGCGGGCCGTCCTCGAGGCGGCGAGGGACCAACCGCCGAGGGCTTGACGCTCGGCGCCGAAACCCCCTACCGTGACGGGCGTGACGCCCGACGAGATCCTCCGCCGCCATCCTTACCTCTCGGACCACGCCGACCGGTGCCGCTCGGTGCTGGTGTTCCACCCCGTGCTGCGCCTTCTGT
>NZ_BAAHFQ010000080.1:0-14656 GCF_054681715.1 Deferrisoma sp. | reverse complement strand
TTCTCGACGGCCCGGTTCACCACCTGGATGAGTTCGCCCACCTTGAACGGCTTGAGGATGTAGTCGTAGGCCCCGATCTTCAGGGCCTCGATGGCGGTCTCGACCGTGGCGAACCCGGTCATCATGATCACGATGGACGGGTGGCCGGCCTTTCGGATTTCCCGCAGGAGCTCGAGCCCGCCCATGCGGGGCATCTTGAGGTCGGTGACCACGACGTCGTAGGGGTCCTTCTGGGCGAGCTCCCAGGCCTCGTCCCCGTCGGCGGCCTCGTCGACGCTGTAGCCCTGCTCCTCCAGGATGTCGGCCAGGACCCCGGTGATGTCCTCTTCGTCGTCCACCACCAGCACGCGGGGCCGGTGGGTCCGTTCGTCCTCCATCACGCGCTTGCTCCTTCAGACGGCGAGACGGGTTCTTGGTTCGCCGCCCTCCCCTCGGGCCCGGCTCGAAACGCAGGCAGCCGGACCCGCGCCACGGTGCCCCGCGGGGCGCGGGGTTCCAGGCTCAGTTCTCCGCCCAGCCGGCGCACGATGCCCAGGGCCACGAACAGCCCCAGCCCCGTGCCCTTGCCGGCCGGTTTGGTCGTGAAAAACGGCTCGAACACCCGCTCCCGATGCTCCTGCGGGATGCCAGGGCCGTCGTCCTCCACCTCCACCCACACGGCGGCCCCGGACGAGCCGGTCCGGACCCAGATCGTCCCCCGGCCGGCCACGGCGTCGCGGGCGTTGGTCAGAAGGTTCAGCAACACCTGCTCCAGTTCCTCGCGGTTCCCGAGCACCTTGGGCAGATCGGGGGCCAGCTCTTCCACGAGGCGGACGTCTCCCCGGGAGAGGTCGTACCGGGCGAAGGAAAGGGCCTCGGCCGCCACCTGGTTCACGTCCACCGGGTACACCCCTTCGTCCCGGGGCCGCACAAAGCTCATGAGGTTTCGCACGAGCCGGTGGATCCGGTCGACGCCCTCCCGGATCCGGCGGGCCCCTTCCCGGTGCTTGGGCTCCTCCAGGCGCATCTCCAGGAGCTGGGCGTAGGAGGACACCGCGGTCAGGGGGTTGTTGATCTCGTGGGCGATGCCCGCCGCGATCTGGCCCACGGTGATGAACTTTTCGTGCCGCTCCACGGCGCGGGCGAGTTCCCGTTCCCGGGTCACGTCCCGGGCGTAGGCCACGGCGGCCACCACCTCGCCCGAGGGGCCCACCAGGGGGCACGCCCGGTAAAGGTAGGTGCGCCCGTTCCAGCGCAGCTCCGTCTCGGCCGGCGGGGCATCCGGGCCGGCCTCGAACACCCCGGGAACGGGGCAGCCCGAGCACGGCCCGGCCCCCCCGTGGAGCACCTCGTGGCACCGCCTGCCGATGAGTTCCCGGGGGTGAACCCCGGCCAGCCGGGCCAGGGCCCGGTTGGCCCGCCTGATCCGGAACTCCCGGTCCAGGATCGCGATGGTGTCCGGGATCGCATCGAACGTGCGCTCCCACTCGTCCTTGCCCACGCTCAGGGCCTGGTACAGCCGGCTGCGGCGAAGGGCCTCCGCCCCCTGGGCCGCGAAGAGCTCCACGAGGCCCTTCTCCCGGGAGCCGAACGACCGGCCCCCGGCCGACCGGACCCGGAGGTGTATCGGCGGTTCTTCCTCCACCGGCACCCGCGCCTCGGTCCAGGCCTGGGGCGTGGGGCGGAACGCGGGTCCGGCGGTCTCCGGCACCAGGGAGGTTTCCGCGCCGGGCAAGATCTTCTCCAGGGCCCCGGCCAGATGGTCGAGGATCTCGCCGGGCACCTGGCTCTTCACGAACACCCGCTGGGCTTCCACCAGGGCCTCGAGGCCCCGGGTGTGCTCCTCGAGTTCGTCGTAGAGGTCCCGGAGGTTCTCCTGGCTGGCCCGGAGCTGCTCCATATAGGCCGCGAGCTGGGCTCCGGTGGCCTCCTGCTGCTCCCGAAGCATCTGGCGCATCCGGGCCCGCTCGGCCAGGCCCCGAAACCGAGCGGCCCGAAGCGCCTCGGGATCGTCGGGCGAAACCGCCTCGTGGGCCCCGGCGGCCACGGCCTCGGCCACCCGACCGGGTTCCTCCACCACGGCCGCCACCAGGGCCTCGGGCCAGCGGGCCCGGGCCTCGCGCACGCGCTCGGGCACCGAGGCCCCCGACGCGGTCACCAGCACGAGGGCGGGGGCGTCGGCGGCCGGGGAGAACCCGGCCGCCCCGAGCTCGGGCTCGAGCTCGGGGCGCCGGGATCCGGCCCAGGTAAACGGCAGGCTTTCGGTGGTGTAGGCCATGGGGTGTGGGATCTCCGTTGACCCGGCCGAGCCCCGGCGGCTAGTCTGCGCCCCCGGGGGGCCCGGGAAAGGCTCGACATCATATCCAGAAATCGGCAGGGGATGCCAACGACATGAGCCCTGAATCCGCCCCGGGCCGAAGCCCCCTCGTCCCCGCCCATCCCCGGTGGGCCGACGAGGGGCTCGAAGCGCTGCGCGACAGGGGGGTGGACCCGGCGCGGTGGCCCTCTTCGGCCGCGGCCGCACTCGCGGGGGCCCTGGGGGCGAGCCCTGAGGTGGGGCGGTGGGTGCGCCGGCGCCCCGAGTTGGCGCTGCGACTTTTGGAGCCGGACCTGACCCGGGCCCTGGGTCCCCAGGACATCCGGCGCCGGATCGACGCGGCGCTCGAATCGGGAGAGGCCCCCGAGGTTGCGCTGCGCAGGGTGCGGGCCGAGGAGATGCTCCGGATCGTGGCCCGGGAGGCCGCGGGGCTCGCGCCGGTGCCCGCGACCGCGGCCGAGGTGAGCGCGCTCGCGGAGGCCGCGGTGGACGCGGCCCTCGGGGTGGCCTGGGCCGAGGCCGGTCCGGCCCCCGGCCGCCGGATCGCGGCCCTGGGCATGGGGAAGCTCGGCGGGCGGGAGCTCAACCTGAGCTCCGACGTGGACCTCGTGTTCCTCTACGACACCGAGGGGGAGGATCCGGACGCCGACCGCTTCGTTTCGCGGATCGTCTCCCGGGTGGTGGAGCTCCTCGGCCGGGTGACCCCGGACGGGTGGGTGTTCCGGGTGGACCTGGGGCTTCGGCCCGAGGGCCGAACCGGCCCGGCCGCCCACTCGGTGGAAAACGCGGTCCTCTACTACCAGTCCTGGGGCCAGACCTGGGAGCGGGCGGCGCTGTTGCGGGCCCGGCCCGTGGCCGGCGACCGGGCGTTGGGGGAGCGGTTTCTGCGGGAGGTGGAGCCGTTTGTGTACCGCCGCAGCCTCGATTACACCACCGTCGAGGACCTCAAGGAGATGAAGGCCCGGATCGACCGGGCCGCGGCGCGGCGGTTGGGCGGCCACGACCTCAAGCTGGGGCGGGGGGGCATCCGGGAGGTGGAGTTTTTCGTCCAGACCTTCCAGTTGATCCACGGCGGCCGGACCCCGGCGGTGCGGGGCGGAACCACCTGGGAGGGGCTCGAGCGCATCGCCCGGGCCGGCATCGTGGAGCCCGAGGTCGCCCGGCGACTGGCCAATGCCTACGGGTTCCTGCGGGGCCTCGAGCACGCCGTGCAGGCGCTCCATTTCCGCCAGACCCATCGGTTGCCGGCCGATCCCGAGGAACTCGGGGCCCTGGCCCGCCGCATGGGGTTCGACGGCCCCGACCGGGTGAGGCTCCTGGAGGAGGCGTTCGAGGAGGTTCGGGTCGACGTCCACGGGGAGTACGGCCGCCTGATGCACGGGGCAAGCCGCGAATGGGAGGAGGGGGACGATGCCGAGGCCCAGGCGCTCCTGGCCCTGCGGGAGCGCGAAGAAGGCCTGGAACGCCTGGCGGCGGCCGGGTTCCGGAACCCGGGCCGTGCGTGGGAGGGGTTGGAGCGACTCCGGGGCTCCGGGGGGCGGGTCCCGCCCTCACCCCGCAGCCGCCGGATCCTGGGCCGCATCGGGGCGCGGCTCCTCGCGGAGGTGCGGCGGTCCCCCCACCCCGACCAGGCCCTGGAGTATCTGGGGGAGTTTCTGGATTCCTCGGGGGCCCGGGCCTCGTACCTGGCGCTCCTCGAGGAGAACCCGGCCACCGCCCGGCTGCTCGTGCAGCTGTTCGGGACGAGCCGGTTCCTCTCCCGGTACCTGGTGAACCACCCGGAGCTCCTGGACGAGCTCGTGCTCGGCCCCGGGGCTCCCGAGGGCCGGTCGCCCGAGGATCTGGTGGGGGAGCTGATGGCGACCCTGGAGGACATGGACGACGAAGAGGCCCTGGATGCGCTTCGTCGATTCCGCAACGCCGAGTTCCTGCGGATCGCGCTCCACGACCTCTGGGGCGACCTCCCGCCGGAGGATGTCACCCGCCAGGTGACCCGGGTGGCCGAGGCGTGCCTGGCCGCCGCGCTCGCCCGGGCGGGGCGGAACCTCCGGAAACGCCACGGCAAACCCCTCCTGGCCGACGGCCGCGAGGCACGGTTCGCCGTGCTCGGCATGGGGAAGCTCGGGGGGGAGGAGATCGACTACCATTCCGACCTGGACGTCGTGTTCGTGTACGAAGGGATGGGCGAGACCACGGGGGGGGCGGGCCGCCCGCTCTCGAACGCCGAGTACTTCGCCCGGCTCGCCCAGCGGCTTATCACGGCGCTGAACACCCGGACCCGCGAGGGGGTGGCGTTCCGCATGGACGCGCGGCTCCGGCCCTCGGGGAACGCGGGCCCCCTGGTGACCTCGCTCGAGGCGTTCGAGGCCTACCATCGGGGGGAGAGCCAGACCTGGGAGAGGCAGGCCCTGATCCGGCTCCGGCCCGTGGCGGGAGACCCCGAGCTGGGACGCCGGGTGCGGGAGATCGCGGACGAGGTGCTCTACGCCGGCCCTCCGGCCCGGGACCCCCGGCCCGAGATCGCGGCCATGCGGGAGCGGATCGAGCGGGAGGTGGCCCGGGAGGAGCGGGGACGGCTGGACCTCAAGGCCGGCCCCGGCGGCCTCGTGGACGTGGAGTTCGCCGTGCAGGCCCAGCAGCTTCTTCACGGGTGGCGGAACGGGGCGGCCCGCAGCCCGTCCACCCTGGCCGCCCTGGAGGGGCTTCGGCAGGGGGGGGCCGTGTCGGCCGGGGACGCCGAAGTCCTGGAGGAGGGGTACCGGTTCCTCCGGCGGGTGGAGGCCCGGCTCCGGATCCTGTCGGAGCGCCCCACCGATCTCCTGCCCCGGGACCCGGACACCCTGGCCGACCTGGCCCGGGGCCTCGGGTTTCCCTCCGGCGAGGCGCTCGCGGAGTCGGTGGGGCGGTGGAGGGACCGGATCCGGGCGGTGTACGCGAAACTCATGGATCTCGACCGGGCGGACGATCGGTAAGATCGGTCTGAGCCCTGCGGCCTTCGGCCCCGGAGATGGGGCCTCCTGCAGGGTAGCCCCTGACAAGGAGTCCGGATTCCAAGGAACTTCGGTCTACGGTCGCCGGTCCTCGGTCCCCGGTCCTTTGGCCCAGACCGTGGCGATTCACCTTGTGGCCGAAACGGAGAAGTTATTAACCCGGCGTCAATACAGGCGCGCAAGGAGATCGCGAGGGCATGGGGCCTGCTTCCGGCCGTGCGTGAGTGCGGCATCCGGCTTACGCTGCATCCGGCACTCAGCCGGATGGATGGAACCATTTGGGAACTCTGGGTGTTTTCGTCAGTCCGTTTGGCCGGAAGGGTCCCAGTCGTTGGCTGAGTGCCGGATGCAGCGACTGTAGGAGCCACGCCCGGCGCTCCAGCAGGCCCCATGCCCCCGGCCGTGGCTATTTAGCCGCCGGAGTAATAGTGTTCTAGTGAACGGGCCGCGCGCCGCGGCCTACGGGAGCCTTCCAGGATCTTCGCGGCCAGGCCGCCTCGCCGTCCGGCCGCCCAGCGGAAACAGCCCATGCGGAAACGAGTGCTCATCGTGGATGACGACCCGGGGACCCAGGGGCTCCTCGTGGAGATGCTCCGGGAGATCGAGGGCGTCGAGGTCGAACCGCTCATCGCGTTCACGGACGAGGAGGGGTACCAGAGATTCCTCGAGGTGGGGCCGGATCTGGTGCTCCTGGACCTCCTCCTTCCCCGCAAGGGGGGGATAGACCTTTTACGGCGGATCCGGGCGCTCCGGGGGGGGCGGGAGGCCGCGGTGATCGTGATGAGCGCCGTGTTCCGGGAGGCCGACGTGCGAGCCGAGGCGGTGGGGGAGCTCGGCGCCCTCGACTTCTTCCGCAAACCCTTCCACCTGCCCTCCGTGCGGGCCCGGTTGTCCCAGGTGCTGTCGCCCCGGGAGCGGCCGGCCTACGTGGCACCCCTGTTTGGAAACGGGAAGGGGACGGCCTCGTCGGGCACCCTGGCCGCCGTGGAACTCCCGGCGGTGCTCCGGGACCTGGCTCGGAACCGGGCCGACGCCTGCCTCGACCTTCGGATGGGCCGGGTGCGAAAGACCCTTTTCTTCCGGGAGGGCCGGGTCGTGTTCGCGCTTTCGAACCGGTTGGCCGAAACCCTGAGCCGGTTCCTCTTGGCCGAGGGGATGATCGACGAGGACCTCTACCGGCGGGGCCTCGAGGCGATGCAGGCCGAGCGCCGGCGGCTCGGGGAGTTCCTGGTGGCCGAGGGGGCGATCCACCCCGACGCCCTCCACGGAGCGCTGCGGCACAACCTTTGGGAGAAATGCCTCGACGTGTTCTCCTGGCCCGAGGGGGAGTTCCGGGTCGGCGAGTTCCGGACGCCCCCGGCCGAGGTCCCGGGCCCCCCCTTCGAGGTGGACCGCCTGGTGTGGGAGGGGGTGTTGGGGCGGTACCCCTACGAACGGGTGACGGCGGCCCTGGCCCCCTACGAGGGGATCCCCATTGGGCTGAGGGGCGATCTGTTCGACCTGGCGGCCCGGGTGAGTTTGGAGCGGGGGCACCTCCAGTTTCTCCACATCGTGCGCCGCCGCCATGGGGAACCGTTGGGGCGGCTGCTGGCCGAGGCCCAGGGAGAGGCCGAGGTGCGGGTGCTGTACTACCTGCTGGTTTACGGTCTGCTGGGGGCCGCGGACCAGGAGGGGGAGGACCTGGATCTCGCGGACCTGGAACGGGTGCGTAGGGCGCGCCGGGAGCTCGACGCCCTACGGCGTCGCAACTATTTCCAGGTGCTGGGGGTGCGGGTAGGAGACTCGGACGAGGCGGTCCGCCACGCCTACCTCCAGAAGGCCAAGGATTACCACCCCGACGTCCTCTCGCCGGGGGAGCCCGAGGCCCTCAAGGGCATCTATGGCGAGATTTTCCGGTTGGTCCAAACCGCCTACGACGCCATCAAGACCCAGGCCCGGCGGGACGAGTACCTGCGGTTCCTCCAGGGGGCCGAGCCGGAGTCGAGGGACGCGGAGGACATCCTTTCGGCCGAGGCCCGGTTCCAGGAGGGCCGGCAGTTGTTGCGGCGGCGACGGTGGGACGAGGCCGCCCGGGCCTTCGAGGAGGCGCTCGCCGTAAACCCCGACGAGGGGGAATACGTGCTCCACCTGGGGCTCGCGCGGCTACGCCAGGCGGCCGCCGGCCGCGACGGGGCCCTGGCCGAGGCACGCGCCCTCTTCCAGCGGTCTGCGGAACTCCTTCCCGGGGCGGCCGAGCCCTGGTTTCGGCTTGGCCGGCTGGCGCTTCTGGACGGCGACGCGGCCGGGGCCCGACGGTCGTTCCGGGAGGCCCTGCGGCGAGACCCGCGCCACACCGACGCCCTGCGGGAGTTGCGGCGCCTCGACCAGGAGGACGAACGGCAAAAGGCGAAGGGGCTGGGGCTTCTTTTTCGCGGGAGACGCACATGACGCTGGGACGGCTGACCGGGGGGGTGTTGGCGGTGGCGCTCGCGCTGACGGTTTCGGCCCGTGCCGTGCCGGGCCGGGAACCCACTCTTTTGCTCGCCTACACCTCGGGCGTCCGGGGCGAGATCGAGCCCTGCGGGTGAAAGAGCGGCAGGTTCGGGGGTCTCGCCCGAAGAGCCGCGAAGATCTCGGAACTCCGCAAGACCGGGGATCTGCTCTACGTGGACGCCGGGGACGCCCTCTTCCGCGCGCCGGCGGTGCCGGCCGGGGAGCCGGGACGGCCCCTTCGGGAGCGGGCGGCCCTGGTGGCCCGGGTGCTGGTGCGCTGCGGGGCCGCCGCCGTGAACGTGGGGCGGCTCGACCTGGCGGCCGGGTTGGGGTTCCTCGAGGCCCTGGCCGGGGGATGGGGCGTGCCCTGGGTCTCGGCCAACCTCTTCGACGCCGAGGGGCGGCGGACCTTTCCGGCCTGGCGGATCGCGCGATGGGGGGCCGGCGAGGTGGGGATCGTGGGCCTCACCCGGCCCTCGCCGGGTGACGACGCCCGCCTCGGCATCCGGGTGGACGATCCGGCCGAGGCCCTTCAAACCGCGCTGGGGGAGCTCCGGGGCCGGGGCGTGGAGACCGTGATCGTGCTCTCGAACCTCGGGCTCGAGGCCGAAAAGGATCTGGCGAAGCGGGTTCCCGGGGTCGCGTTTCTGGTGGGCGGGGGAACCTACCCCTACCTTCCCGAGCCCCCGGTGGTGGGCGACACGGTGATCCTCCACGCGGGGGATCGGGGGCGGTTCCTGGGGGTGCTGGAGACCGACGCCGCGAGCCTGGGGCGGTGGCGCGATCCGGTGAATGGGGCCCAGGAGGAGATCTGGCGGGCGCGGCTCGCCGCGGCCGAGGCCGAGCTCCAAAACGCCCCGCCTGACACGGCCCCCGCGGTGCGAAACACGTGGGACCGGCAGGCCGCGGTGGCCCGGGCGGCGTTGGAGCGCCTGGCGACCGCCCGGGCACGGTTCACCCACCGCATCGTGCCGCTCGCGCCGGGCGTGCCCGAGGACCCGGAGGTATCCGGGTGGGTGCGCAGGGTCACGGGCAGCCCCCCGCCGGTGCCTCCCCGGCCCGCCGCCCCCGCAGCCCGGGCCACCCACACGGGTTCGGCCGGGTGCCGGGGGTGCCACCCCCGGGCGTACCGAAACTGGGTCAACACCCCCCACGCCAGGGCGTACGGACCGCTCCGGGGCAAGAAGCCCGATCCGGCCTGCCTGGAATGCCACGCCACCCGGATGGTACGGGAGGGGGGCGCGTTCACCGAGCCCACCGTGGCCTGCGAGGCCTGCCACGGGCCGGGGGTGAACCACCGCGGCCGGGGGAACATCGTGCGCTCGCCCCCGCCCGCGACCTGCCGGCGGTGCCATCGGGGCTACCACAGGGGGGAAGATGCCTTTGATTTTCCAAGGGCCCGCGACGCGATCCGGTGTCCGGAAGGCTAGGCGGCTAGGCGGCTGGGAGGCTGGGAAGCGGGGAAGCTGGGAGGCTGGGAAGCGGGGAGGCGGACGGCGTTGGGCCCCCCCGTTCTACCGCCCGCGCGTCCCGGCATCTGCGTGCATCGCCAGGATCCGTTCCACGATGCCGGTGGTGGATTTTCCTTCCACGACAGGGATCGTGACCACCCGGCCGCCGCGCCGTTCCACCACCTCGCGGCCCACGATCGCCTCGGGCGCCCAATCGCCCCCCTTCACGAGCACGTCGGGGCGAACGGCCTCGATGAGCCGCAGGGGGGTGTCCTCCTCGAACACCACCACGTAGTCCACGCTGGCGAGGGCGGCGAGCACCGTGGTCCGCTCCTCCTGGGTGCACACGGGCCGGGTGGGGCCCTTGAGCCGCCGCACACTGGCGTCGCTGTTCAGCCCCACCACCAGGCAGTCCCCCAGGGCCCGGGCCGTCTCCAGGTAGCGCACGTGTCCGGGGTGCAAGATGTCGAAGCACCCGTTGGTGAACACGACGGTCTCGCCGGAGGCCCGCCGCGGGGCCAGTTCCTCGACGAGCCTTTCCGCGGACAGGATCTTTTGGTCGATGGGGGTGGGGTGGTGGGAAGGCATGATCTACTCCCGGGGGTGGCTCACCGCTCCACGACCCAGGGCAGGAGCCCCTCGGCCCGAAGCACCGGCCACAGGGCGGGCGAGAGCTTCGCCTCGGTCAGGAACAGCTTCTCCCCGGCGGCCCGGGCGGGGTAGAGTCGTCCGGTCAATCGCTCGTCGTCGATCACGAGGCCGGGTACCCGCAGCCGCACGGCCTGGCCGGCCGGGGCCTCCACCGTGGTGGCGGCGTGGGGCACGCCCAAAAGGGCCAAGATGTCCCGGAGCACGGCCAGGTCCGAGACGCCCTCGGGCCACCGCACGGTGAAGTACCCGGCACGCCGGAGCAGATCCTCCAGCCGACCGGCCCCGGGCGGGGGCACGGCGTAATCGAGGCCGGACCACCGAAACCAAAGCTCCGGCCGCACCCGGTACCGGACGCCGCCGGCGAGGTCCAGGTCGAGCTCCGGCCGCACCCGGTGGGGAACCCCGAGGGCCGATAAGAGCGCGGCCGCGCCGGCGGCCCGGTCGGCCATGGAAAGGGTGGTCGGCCGAAACCCGCCCGGCTCCTCACCGGCGCGGGCCGGGAGGGCGGCGCCGAGCCGGTGGAGCTCCATGCCGAGCCGGCGCACCTCGGCCGCGAGCGGGGGCAGCACCTCGCCGCCGGCCCGCAGGAACACGTGGACCTTTCCCTCCCACAGGTCTTCGGGCCGGGGCACCACGGTCCACCGGGCCAGGATCCAAAGCTCGGCCCCGCCCCCCAGGGCCACCGTGCGGGGCCCCTCGGTGAGCTCGTGGAACCCCAGGTGGGGCAGGAGCCGCCCGAGCTGGGTTTCGGGATCCGGGTCCACCCCCCGCACCACCGTGTATCCCCAGGTTCGCCCCACCTCTTCGGCCAGGGCCGGGGCCAGACGCTCGGCCGGGTCGAGGAGCACCCTCGCCCCCGACGGCCCGGTCACCAAGGGGAAATCCGTCGCGGGGAGCCGGAGCGTGCGGCCCCGTCCCAGGGGTAGAAAGGTCTCTCCCGAGTCCGTGACCCGGCAGCCCAGTTCCTGGAGGAGCCCGAGGACCGTGGTGTGGGAGGGCGGGATCTCAACGGGTTCGGGTTCGGCGCCGTCGGGACTCGTGAGCTCAGCGGGGATGCGGAGCCGCTGGCCGACGTAGAGGCGGTTGAGGTCCCGGATGCGGGGGTTCGCCTTGGCCACCGCCTCCAGGGCCCGGGGCATCTCGTCGCGGGTGACCCCGAACCGTTGCGTGAGAACCTTCCATAGACTGTCCCCGGGCTGCACCGTGTACGTCTGCTCCCGGGGCGATTCCTCCTGCGGGGCCAGGCGTTCCTCGATCTTGAACGGCACCCTCACCCGCTGGCCCGGCCGGAGCCGGTCGGGGTCGACGCCGGGGTTGAGCTCCCGAAACGCCTCCACGAACGTCGGTAAGGCCTCGGCGTCCACCCGGTACTCGGTGCGGAGGATCCTCCAGAGGCTCTCCCCCGGTTGGATCTCCCGGGTTTCCACGAACACGGAGCGGTTCCCCCGGCGCTCCACCGAGAGGGTGCGCTCCAGCCGGATGGTGGTGCCCGGAGGAGGAGGGGCCTCGTCGGCCGGCCACGCGGGAACCGCGAGGGCGAGGAGGAGCGCGGCCGCCGCCCCGCGCGGTTTCACCGGCCCAGAACCTCCAGGAAGCACGGGCCGCCGATCCACAGGTCGTCCTGGAAGTCCTCGATGTTGGCCCAGGAGGCGCGGGCCACCAGCGCCCTGTTCGCGTCGTACTCGTACCGGAATTCGATCGGGGTGTCCTCAGCCGTGCTGGAGACCTGGATGGCGTCGGGCCCGGCGGTTTCCGAGAACCGAAGCGTCCGGCTGAACACCCCCGGATTCTCGGTTTCGGGAACCTCCTTGTCCTCCCCGTTCACCTGGACCTGGATCGCGCCGCTCCCGGCCGCGGCTACGTCGAGTACGATGACCCGGGCGGTCGTGCCGAACCCCAGGTACCGGGTGTTGTCGATGGAGAGGAACCGGGCCACCAGGGCCTCGACCCCTTTGTCGGTGCCGAACCAGATGTTCCCGGCCGGGTCCGCGAAGACCTCCAGGGTGGTTTTGGTCAGGGACGGCACGGGGGTTCCGTTGCCGTCGGCCGCCTGCTCCCAGTCGGACAGGACCGCGCCATCCCACAGGGCGAACCAAGCGCCCTCCCCCCCGGCCGCGACCCACACCGCCCCCTCCACCGCGTCGAAGGCGAGGGCCCGGGATTCCCCGGGGTCCACGCTGTCGGGCAGGGCCGAAGTGACGCCGGGCGTGGCCGTCGGGGGATCGACCAAGGAGGCGGCACCGTAGGACCACACGAGGACTTGGTTGTTCGTCTCTCCCAGGATCCAGAGGTTCCCGTCCCCGTCGAACGCGAGATCCACCAGGGCCGAGATCCCGCCGGGGAGTTGGAGGGCCGTCGGGGTGCCCCCCGAGTCCACGAGTCGCACCTGCCCCCCCGCCAGGTAGGCGGCGGTGGTCGGGGAACCCGGGGGCACGGCCACGGCTGAAACCGCATCGCCGTCGGAGTAAGGGCTGTCCGCGGTCTCCTGGGGGGCCTGGCCCGACACGTCCCACTCCCGGAGGCCGGCGTTGGTGGCCACCCACACCCGCTGGGTTCCCGCCGAAGCGAGGTCGTTCACGCGCTGGGCGTCGTCCTGCCCCTGGAACAGGGTCGCGTCTTGGGGGAGCGAAAGCCCCGAGGTCGAAAGCACCCGGCCGTACTGGAGGCCCATGGTGAACCCGGCGAAAAAGTACTCGTCGTTTCCGATCTGGGCGAAGGCCACGGCCGTCGCGGTGTCGGAGAGGAGGCCGTCGGTTTGCCGAAACGGAAAGAAGGTGGCCCGGCCGAACAGGGTGGCGGGTTGGGCCGGGTCTGCGCCCGCCGCCGGGGCGAGGGCCGTGATGCCGCTGGGGGTGGCCACCCACATCCGGTTCGCCCCGTCGGCCGCAAAGCCGTTGACGCCGGCGGTCGCCAGCGGAAGCCCCAGGGTCGAGAACGACCTTTCCGGCACGTGGAGGTGCAGGTCGTACTGGGCCCGGGCGCCCGCGGGCGGGATCATCAGGGCGGCGAAAAGAAAAAAGATCGGGGCTCGGAACGGTCTCATGGCGGCTCCTCCGCGGAAAAGGGCCTTATAGCACGCCCATTTCCGGGGCTTCAAGCGACCCCGAGGGTCAGCGGTTGCCCCGGCGCAGGAGGGGGGTGATGTCGGCGATGGGGTTTTGGCGCAGGTCGATTGCGCACGAGGCCGGTAGCCGCGCGATGGGGGAGATGTCGCGGATGCGGTTGCCGGTGAGCCGCAGTTCCCGGAGGTTCCGGAGCTCCGCCAGGGGCCCGATGTCCGCGATGGCGTTGAACGAGAGGTCGAGGCGCTCGAGTCCGGTCAGCGCCTCGATGCCCCGGAGGTCCTGGACGTCCGGATCCCCCCCCTCGGGGGTGGCGCAGTCGAGGCTGCGGAGGCGGGCCACGAGGGCGGGGACGAGGGGCCCGCCCGGCTGACCCAGGGCCCGGCGCACGCACGCCTCCAGCGCGGGGTCGGCAAACGCCACGCCGGTCGGTTTCGGCGGCCGGGGTGCGGCCGTGGGCCGGGGGGGCGCCGCCGGGGCGGTTCTCTGGCGGCGCCGTTCCGGTTTCAGGGCCGATCGGGGCGCCGGTTTCGGGGGAGAAGCGGGGGAGGCGTCGTGCTCCGCCGGGGCAGGCCGGGGCCCGGGGGAGACGGGGCGCGCTCCCTCGGCCGGGGCGGTCCGGTCCGATCCGGTTTCCGAAGGACGGCCCCCGGGAGACTCCGGGACGACCGGTGTCGGGGACGAACCAACCGGCCCGACGGGTGGGGGTGCGAGAGCGGGGACGTCCTTGGCCGCACCGCGGGCTGCCGGTCCGTTCGGAGCCCGTTCGCTTTCCGCCGCGGCTCCCGGCGGTTGGAGGGCGACCTCCGGCTCCGGCGACGGCGGTCCTGCGGTGACGGGCTCCACGGGGCTCCGGCTCGCCGCCATCCACCCGGCCGCGGCCACCGCGAGCCCCAGCGCGGCGGCCGCGAGGACCCAGGGGGCCCGCCGCCGCAGCGCGGGCGTTCGGGATTCCGGCGGTGCCGCCCCGGGGACCGGGGTCGGCTCGGGCTCCTGCTTCGGCTCGGGCGCCCTCCGGGCCCCGGGCAGCAGGGCCCCCGAGAGGTCGGCCCCCTCGGTAAGGGCGCTCCCTATGTCGGCCCCCCGCAGGTCCGCGTCCCGGAGCGACGCCCCCGCCAGATCGGCCCCGGCCCACCGGCTGTGGCGGCAGGTCGCGCCGTCGAGGCGGGCCGACCGGAGGCGCGCGCCCCGCAGATCGGCGTGGAGGAGCCGCGCGCCGGTGAGGTCGGCGCCCTCGAGGTCCGCGTCGCGCAGATCGCTCCCGGAAAGGTCGGCCTTGCGGAGGTCCAGGTGGGAGAGGTCGAGTCCCCGGAGGTCGAGGTGCGAAAGGGGCGCGCCGTTTCTCCTCCGAGCCTCCACCTCCGCCCGGGTGGGTTTCCGGAGTTCACGTTCCAACTCCCGGACCCGCGCCGGCCAGGCGGCCGGTGCCTCGGCCCGAAGTTCCTCGGCCTCGGCCCTGCGGCCCATCTCCACCAGGACCGCCTCGGTCCGGAGCGCCGCGGCGTCCACGTCCCCCTCCGGGCCGGAGAGGGCCTGCTCCAGCTCCTTGCGGGCGGCGGCGAGCACGGCCGCCCACTCCGAGGGGTAGCGCACCCCGGCCACGGCTTTGCGGGCCTCCGCGATCCGGGCCACGGTGGCCACGAGGTGGCGGCAGGTTTCCTCTTCGAGCCCGGTGACCGCGGCCACGTCCCTCGGGGGCGCCGACGAGAGCACCTCAAGCTTGGCGATGCGGGC
>NZ_BAAHFQ010000079.1:0-14665 GCF_054681715.1 Deferrisoma sp. | reverse complement strand
TCCACGACGACCTGCCGGCCATGGACGACGACGACCTGCGCCGGGGTCGGCCCACGAACCACAAGGTGTTCGGGGAGGGCATGGCGATCCTGGCCGGGGACGGGCTCCTGACCGACGCCTTCGCGGCCCTGACCGACCCCGGGGTGCTGGCCGCCCACCCGGCCGAGCGGGTGGTGCGGGCCGTGGGGGAACTGGCACGGGCGGCGGGTACGGCCGGCATGGTGGGCGGCCAGGCCCTGGATCTCGTGAGCGAGGGCCGGGTCCCGGACCTGCCGACCCTGGAGTACCTCCACACCCACAAGACCGGGGCGCTGATCCGGGCGTCGGTGGTGCTGGGGGGCCTGGCCGCCGGGGGGGCGGACGAAGACCTGGACCGGCTGGGCCGGTTCGCCGAACGGGTGGGGCTGGCGTTCCAGATCGCCGACGACCTCCTCGACGTGGAGGGCGACCCCGAGCGGCTCGGGAAACCGGTGGGAAGCGACGAGAGCCGGGCCAAGGCGACCTACCCGGCCCTCTTGGGCCTTGCGGAGTCGCGCCGCCGGATGGAGGAGATCACGGCCGAGGCCCTGGCCCTGCTCGACCCCTACGGGGACCGGGCCGGCACGCTCCGGGCCCTGGCCCGGTTCGTGGTGGAGCGGCGTCACTGAGACGACCGGCCGGAGCGATCCTGACGGTCAGGGCCGGAATCGGTGCGGGTGGCGGGAAGACGGTGCCCGGTCGACCGGTTCTGCCGGGGCGGGAAGGGGGTTGGGCCTTCTCGCCTCCCAGCTTTCCAGCCTTCTAGCGTAAGACCTTAGGAATCCGAATGGCCGAACGCGAACCCCTCCTGCCCCGCATCGGGGGGCCGGAGGACCTGAAAGCCCTGGACCGAGCCGACCTCGAGCGGTTGGCCGACGAGGTCCGCCGGTTCATCCTGGAGAAGCTCTCCCCGGTGGGGGGCCACCTGGCGTCCAGCCTGGGGGTGGTGGAGCTCACGGTGGCCCTGCACCGGGTGTTCGACTCCCCCCGGGACCGGATCATCTGGGACGTGGGCCACCAGTGCTACGCCCACAAGATCCTGACGGGTCGGCGGGACCGGTTCCCCACGATCCGGCAGCGGGGCGGGCTTTCCGGGTTCCCGAAGCGCTCCGAGAGCCCCCACGACGCCTTCGGCACCGGCCACTCCTCCACCTCCATCTCCGCCGGGCTCGGCATGGCTGTGGCCCGGGACCTCGCGGGAGGGGACCACAAGGTGGTGGCCGTGATCGGCGACGGGTCCATGACCGCCGGGTTGGCCTTCGAGGGCCTCAACCACGCCGGCCACCTGGACCGGGACCTGGTGGTCGTTTTGAACGACAACGAGATGAGCATCTCCCCCAATGTGGGGGCGCTCTCGTCGTACCTCTCCCGCATTCTGACCGGGGACCTCTACTCCCGGTTCCGGAAGGACGTGGAGGAGTTCCTGCGGGCGATCCCCAGCCTGGGCGGGGCCATGGCCCGGCTGGCGAAGCGGGTGGAAGAGCACGTCAAGGGGTTCTTTTCGCCGGGCATGCTCTTCGAGGAGCTCGGGTTCACCTATGTCGGGCCCATCGACGGCCACAACGTGGGCCACCTCGTGGCCGCGTTCGAGAACGTGAGGAAGTTCCGAAAGCCCGTGCTCGTGCACGTGGTGACCCGGAAGGGCAAGGGGTTCCCGCCGGCCGAGCGCTCGCCCACGGCGTTCCACGGGGTGGGGCCCTTCGACCCCTGTAACGGCGCCTGCCGGCCGGGGTCGGGTGCCGCCCCGAGCTACACCGAGGTGTTCCGGGACACCCTGATCGAGTTGGCCGAGGCCGACCCCAAGATCGTGGCCATCACCGCGGCCATGCCCGAGGGAACGGGGCTCGACCGGTTCCGGGAGCGGTTCCCCGACCGGTTCTTCGACGTGGGCATCGCCGAGCAGCACGCCGTGACCTTTGCGGCCGGGCTCGCGGCCGAGGGCTGGAAGCCCGTGGTGGCCATCTACTCCACGTTCCTCCAGCGGGCCTACGACCAGATCGTGCACGACGTGGCCCTCCAGGACCTGCCGGTGGTGTTCGCCCTGGACCGGGCCGGGCTGGTGGGGGCCGACGGGCCCACCCACCACGGGGCCTTCGACCTGTCGTACCTGCGGCACATCCCCGGCGTGGCCGTCCTGGCCCCGGCCGACGAGGGGGAGCTCCGCCACGCCCTCGCCACCGCGCTCGGGCTCGGCCGGCCGGCCGCCGTCCGCTACCCCCGGGGCAAGGGCATCGGGGTGCCCCGGGAGGGGCCGCCCCGGCCCTGGCCGCTCGGGAAGGGCCGGGTGGTCCTGGGCGACCCGGCCGACCCCGGGGTGCTGGTCCTTTCGGCCGGCACCGTGCTGGGAGCGGCCCGGGCGGCCGTGGAGCGGGCCCGGGTCGAGGGGATTCAAGCTCTCGTCTTCGACGCCCGATACGTAAAACCGTTGGACCGGCAAGGAATCGTGGATCTGGCGTCCCGGGCCCGGGCCGTCGTGACCGTGGAGGAGAACGCGCTCGCCGGCGGGTTCGGCTCGGCCGTGTTGGAATGCCTGGCCGACGAGGGGGTCCCGATCCCCCGGGTGCGGCGGCTGGGGCTCCCCGACCGGTTCGTGGAGCACGGCACCCAGGACGAGCTGCGGCGGCTCGTGGGGCTCGACGCCGACGCGATCCTCGCCGCGGTGAGGGATCTCGCGGGGTGACCGAACGGGTCCGGATCGACGAGCTCCTGGTGCAAAGGGGGCTCGCCCCGAGCCGCCAGAAGGCCCAGGCCCTGGTGCTCGCGGGCCTCGTGGTGGTGGGGGACCGGCGGATCGAGAAGCCCGGCCAGCGGGTGGACCCGGGGGCCGAGGTGCGGCTCAAGGGGGAATACTGCCCCTACGTGAGCCGGGGGGGATTGAAGCTCGAGGCGGGTCTTCGGGCCTTTGGCCTCGATCCCGCGGGGTGGGTCTGCGCCGACGTGGGTGCGAGCACGGGCGGGTTCACCGACTGCCTCCTGCAGCACGGGGCCCGGCGGGTGTACGCCATCGACGTGGGCTACGGCCAGCTCGCCTGGACGCTCCGGCAGGACCCCCGGGTGGTGGCCCTGGAGCGCCAGAACATCCGGATGCTCCCGGCCGACGCCGTGCCCGAGTCGGTGGACCTGGTGGTGGTGGACGTCTCGTTCATCTCGCTTCGGCTCGTGCTGCCCCGGGCGTGGGAGCTCCTGCGGCCCGGGGGGCGGGTGGTGGCGCTGGTGAAGCCCCAGTTCGAGGTGGGCCGGGAGCACGTGGGAAAGGGCGGGGTGGTGCGGGACCCCGGGCGACGGCGGGAGGCCCTGGAGGCGGTGCTCGGGGTCGCCCGGGAGATCGGGTTCGAGGTGGCGGCCACGGCGGAGAGCCCCGTGCCGGGGGCGAAGAAGGGCAACGTGGAGTTTCTGGCCCACCTGGTGCGGCCGGAACCCCAAGACCCAACGAGGTAGGCCATGGCGATCTTCAACTACGCGGCCCGGGAACTCACGGCCAAGATCGTGTACTACGGTCCCGGCCTTTCCGGAAAGACCACGAGCATCCAGTACATCCACTCCCGGATCAGCCCCAAGAACCGGGGCAAGCTGGTGAGCCTGGCCACCGAGACCGACCGGACGCTCTTCTTCGATTTCTTCCCGGTGGATTTCGGCACGGTGGGCGGGTTCCGGGTCAAGTTCAACTTCTACACCGTGCCGGGCCAGGTGTTCTACAACACCACCCGCAAGCTCGTCCTCAAGGGCGCCGACGGCGTGGTGTTCGTGGCTGACTCCCAGCCGGGCATGATGGAGCAGAACCTGGAGAGCCTCGAAAACCTCAAGGAGAACTTGAAGGCCCACGGCATCGACTGGGAGACCGTTCCCTTCGTGATCCAGTACAACAAGCGCGACATCCCAGGGGCCCTTCCCATCGAGGAGCTGCGCCGCCACCTGAACCCCCGGGGCGTGCCCGACTTCGCCACCACGGCCACCACGGGCGAGGGGATCATGGAGGCCATGAAGACCATCTGCAAGATGGTCCTGGAGGACATCCAGAAAAAGCAGCGCCGGGGTGCCGGAAAGGCCCCGGCCAAACCGGCCCCGGCCGCCCAGCCTGCGGAGCCCCGGGCCGAGGAGCCGGCCCCGCCCAAGGTGGAGGACATCCGGGAGGTCCAGGCCCGGGCGGCCCGCAAGGCGGCCGAGGCCCCGACCCCAGGGGTGGAGCGGACCCTGGTGGTGCCCGTGCAGGGCGGGGGCCGAAGCCAGGTCCAGGTGGCGATCCCCCTGGAGCTCGAGATCCAGGAGGGGGTCGAGGCCGTCCAGATCCAGGTGCAGGTGCGGGTCGAGTACCTGACGGCCGGGGCCGGGGAGGTGCGGCTCCGGGAGGTCACGGCCGAGACCCGCACGGCCCCCGAGCCCGGGGCTCCGAAGAAGAAGGGCTTCTTCGCCCGGCTGTTCGGCCGGGGGTAGCGGGGTGGCGCACCCGGTCTACTTCATCGGGGCCGGCCCCGGCTCGCCCGACTACCTGACCCTGGAGGGTGCCCGGGCCTTGAAGGAGAGCCCCTCGGTCCTGGCGCCGGCCTCGTTCCAGAGGAGCTTCGCCGGGCTGCTGGCCGGAAAGGACCTCGAAAGCCCCTTCGCGCTGCCCCACGCCGAGGTGAAGGCGTGGATCGAGGCCCGCCTCCCCCGGGGGCCCGTGGGGGTTCTCATCCCCGGGGACTTTTCCGTCTTCTGCCCGTTCCAGTCCTTCGTGGCCGCCTTCGGCGACCGGGCCCGGGTGATCCCGGGGGTGGGCGCCCACGCCGCGGCCGCGGCCCTCCTCAAGAAGACCTTCGACCTCCCGGAGGTGGCCCACGCCACCGTGATCACGAGCCCCCGGGCCTTCGGCCGGGGTGGCGGCTCGGTGCGGCTCCGGGACTTCGCCCGGCCGGGCACCACGCTCGTGCTCTACATGAACGACCGGCCGCTCCCGGAGCTCGCGACCGAGCTCCGGGCCGGGTTCGGGAAGGACGTGCCCATCGCGATCCTCGAGAACATCGGTTGCCCCGACGAACGGGTGACCCTGGCCACCCTGGACACCGTGGTCGAGGCCGTGGGCGACCGAGACCCCTTCGGCGTGGACTCCTCGGACCCCGAGCCGGCGCTCGCCCTGGTGGTGGTGGGCGAGGTGCTGGCCCGGGACGAGGACCCCTCGTGGTGGGACCGGCGGTACGAGACCGTGTGGAAGCCCCGGGGTATGCGGTAGGAACGGCGGTCATCGGTCCCCGGTCGCCGGTCTGGGGTCGTCCGGGGAAGTGTGTGAACCCGTGCCGGGTGGGCCGACCGTTGTTCGTCTCGTGCGCCTGGAACGCCCCGGGCCTCGGAGGAGCGACCTCCCGGTCGCGACCCGGGCCGAAGGCCCGGAATGTGATCCCCAAGCCGAGGGGGTGCCGTTCCAAACACCCAGCTTTGCGTCCCTCGACGAGCGGAACCGCGGGAATCCCATGCGACGTGAGCCCCCCAGCCTCCCCGCTCCCACGCCTTTCCCCCCACCGGAACCCGGCATCTTGGCCCCGATCGACCGGCCCGAGGAGGTGGCGCCGCTGGCCGAGGCCGGGGCCACCGACCTCTACGGCGGGGTCTGGGCCCCGGACGGTGAGGCCGGCCTCTCGGCCACCCAGCGCACCTTCGCATCGGCCCACTTCGCGGACGAGGCGGCGCTCGCCCAAGCCATCGCCGAGGCCCGGGAACGGGGGCTCGGGTTCCATCTCACCCTGAACGCCCCGGGCTACGCCCCGGGCCGCATCCCCGGCCTCGTGGCCCTGGCCGCCCGCGCGGCCGGGTGGGGCGCCACGGGGGTGATCGCCGCCGACCCGGGCCTCCTGGCGGCCCTGCGGGACGAGGGCCTCCCCCTGGTCCTCACCCTCTCCACCCTGGCCGGGGCCCTGAACGCCGAGACCGTGCGGTTCTACTGGCGCTACGGCGTGGCCCGGGCCGTGCTCCCCCGGCACTTGACCCTCTCCGAGATCGCCTCGCTGTGCCGGGCCGTGCCCGAGGTGGAGTTCGAGGCCTTCGTGCTCGTGGGGGCCTGCCCCAACGAGGAGGCCCTGTGCGCCTTCCAGCACGTGAGCCCCTCGAAGCGCTGGCCCTGCGAGATCCCCTACCGGCTCGGGACCGCGGACGGGAAGCCCCTGGCGGCGGCCCACCCGCTCGCCCGCTGGCACGCGCGCTGGCGCCGGGCCGACCGGCGGCTCGGGTGCGGGATCTGCGGCGTTCCGTCCTGGCTCGGGGCCGGGGTCCGCCACCTCAAGATCGTCGGCCGGGGCGGCCCCACCGAGGCCAAAGTGGCGAACGTCCGTCTGGTGGCTGCCGCGGCCCGGGGCGAGATCGCCGACGGCCCGGCCGCCTACCGCGCCCGCTTCGGCCGCCCCTGCGAGGCGCTCACCTGCTACGCGGGCGAGTTCTGGCGGGAGGAGAGATCGTAACCGGATGCGGTTCCCTGTCCTGGGGGGCGAAGGCGGCGCGAAACTCCAACTCCGTGAGCCATAGAACGCAGACATCCGTAGCATGCCGGACCTGCTCGACCGCCCGGGAAGGGGCAGACGTCGGGACGTCCAGCGGTCCGGGGGCGCCGGTGTTGAAGCAGGGCATCAAAATCGTTCCCTGATCGAAAGCAGGCGCCGCCGGTTTGCAGCCGGGGTCACCGCCGGAGCAGCCGGGCGATCGCGTCGTCGATGTCGGAGGGGGCGACCCCGGCGGCGTGGAACAGGGCCCCCCAGGTCGCGTTCCCCGCGCGCACCTCGTTCAGGAAGCCCACCGGATCCCGGCCCCGGAGGCGGCCGAGCAGGGTCGCGGCCACGGTCTCGGCGTCGGAGGCACCTGCAAACCGAAGCGCCGCCACCCGGTCGGCCGAAGAGCCGAGCCGCCCCACCAGCACCTCGTCCACCGCCGCGCCGGCCGGGTCGGCCCCGGCGCGAAGCGCCTCCCCTACCTTCCCCGGCACGGCGTCGGGCGCCACGCCGAGGGCCGCCAGCGCCCCGATCCACGACCCCGCCTTCCCGTAGGCCGTGAGGAGCTCCCCGGCGTCCCGGCCGGTGGCCGCGGCCAGGCCGTGGGCGGCCCACAGGGCCTCCGGGGGGGTGCCGGTCATGAGGGAGCGCACCACGAGGCCCTTCGACACCCCGAACGCGGCGGCCAGAAGGGAGTTCCGGGAGGTGGCCAGCACGTAGGGGTCGGCCGCCTCGGGCCGGGCGGGGTCGAAGCTCCGGTCGCGAAAGCAGTGGCAGTTCACCGTGGGCGCGGCCGGGGCCGCTGCCGCCAGGCCCAAGACGAAAACGAGGACGGCGGCGAGGACTCGGGGACGGATCATGGAGGCTCCTTGTCGTTTGGCGGGAGGACGGGACACCCCTTGCGTTCCGGCGTTGGCCCTCCGCGCCGGGGACCGGCGGCACTCCCTCTTCGCCCGCCCATCCTACCCGCCCCTCCCGCCCCGGGGCCATGACCGGGGTCAAACCGGCGCGTCTCATCGACTTTTAATCTTCGCCTAATGCCTTCCTAAAGTTCCGGTGCCATGTTGTGGGGCCGGCCGCCCGCCGGGGCGGCCGGGCCGCGCGGTGTTCGGTTTCGTTGCCGAGGAGGAAGCCATGATCCAGGCCGAGAACCTCACCAAGTACTACGGGGACGTCTGCGCCCTGGCGGGCGTGTCGTTCCACGTGGAGCGGGGGGAGATCGTGGGACTCCTGGGCCCCAACGGCGCCGGGAAGACCACGGCCATGAAGATCCTCACCTGCTTCATGCCCCCCACCTCGGGCACGGCCCGGGTGGCCGGCCACGACATCTTCGAAGAACCCCTGAAGGTCAAGCGCAACGTGGGGTACCTGCCCGAGGAGCCGCCGGTCTATCCCGAGCTCACGGTGGACGAGTACCTCTCATACGCCGGCCGGCTAAAAGGGCTCTCGGGCGGCGCCCTCCGCGAGGCCAAGGCCCGGGCCATGGAGAAGTGCGGGGTGGACCACGTGGCCCGGCGGCTCATCGGGAACCTCTCCAAGGGCTACCGCCAGCGGGTGGGGCTCGCCCAGGCCCTCTTGCACAACCCGCCGGTGCTCATCCTCGACGAGCCCACGGTGGGCCTCGACCCCGTGCAGATCCTGGAGATCCGGGCGCTGATCAAGGCGCTCGCCCAGGACCACACCGTGATCCTCTCCACCCACATCATGCAGGAGGTGGAGGCGGTGTGCGGCCGGGTCATCATCATCAACGAGGGCCGGATCGTGGCCGTGGACACGGCCGACAACCTCCGGAGCCAGATGGGCACGAGCCGCCGGATCCTCGTC
This sequence comes from Deferrisoma sp., assembly GCF_054681715.1. Taxonomy (NCBI): domain Bacteria; kingdom Pseudomonadati; phylum Thermodesulfobacteriota; class Deferrisomatia; order Deferrisomatales; family Deferrisomataceae; genus Deferrisoma; species Deferrisoma sp. The sequence continues at coordinate 6,374 of NZ_BAAHFQ010000079.1, read as the reverse complement.
CGGGTGGCCCGGCCCAGCGCGGACCTCGTGACAAAGCTCATGGCCCTGGACGGGGTGCTCGACGTGGAGGCCGAGGACGACGGCCTCTACCGGGTGGAGAGCGCGCTCGACCGGGACGTGCGCGAGGACGTGGCCCGGGTGGCCGTGGAGAGCGGCGCCGGGCTCCTGGAACTCACGGGCGTGGCCGTGAGCCTGGAGGAGGTGTTCCTCAAGCTCACCACCGAGGACGTGCCGGCCGGCCTCGCCTCCGACGAGGCGGCCCCCAGCGCGGCGGAGGGAACGGCATGAGTCGGGTGCTGACGATCGCCGGAAAGGAACTGCGGACCTACCTGGTCTCCCCCATGGCCTGGGTGGTGGCCACGGTGTTCCTGGGGATCAGCGGGCTCCTCTTCTACAACATCATCACCTGGTACAGCATGCAGAGCTTCCAGCTCATGCGCATGCCCCACCTGGGCGGCCAGGTGAACGTGAACCAGATGGTGTTCCAGCCCACGTTCCACAACATGGCCGTGACGCTCCTGCTCCTCGTGCCCATCGTGACGATGCGGCTCCTGGCCGAGGAGAAGAAGAACAAGACGGCCCAGCTTCTCTTCACCTCGCCGGTGCGCCTGGGGGAGATCGTGGCCGGCAAGTTCCTGGCGGCCCTGGCGCTTCTGGGCGGGATGCTCCTGCTCACCCTCTACATGCCGCTCCTCGTCTGGGCCTACGGCAGCCTCGACTGGGGCCCGATCTGGTCGGGGTACCTGGGCATGCTCCTTCTGATCGGGGCGTTCGTGGCCTTCGGGCTCTTCGCCTCGAGCCTCACCGAGAACCAGATCATCGCGGCGGTGCTCACCTTCGGGATCCTTCTGGTGTTCTGGCTCCTGGGCTGGGCCGCCGAACTCGGCGGGGAGTTCGCCAAGGTGTTCGAGCACCTCTCCATCATCACCCACCTGGAGGGGTTCCTGAAGGGGGTCGTGGAGGTCAAGGACGTCGTGTACTACGCCTCGGTGGCGGCCTTCGGGCTGTTTCTGACCCACCGGGTGCTCGAATCGAACCGCTGGAGGTAAGCCATGGCCGGTGAGCTTCGACCCCGGGCGACCATGAAGGTCTCGAGCAAGGTGGCGGGCATCGTCGGCGCCCTGCTGGTGCTGGCGAGCCTGTTCGTGGCCGAGTACTACCCCACCCAGAAGGCGCTGCTGTGGATCCTGGCCGTGGTGGGCGGCGCGGCGCTGCTGTTCTTCTTCGTGGCCGAGCGGCACCTGCTGGCCCGGGCGCCCGGGAGCCGGGCGGCCCGGTACGGGGCCAACGCGGCCGCCATCACCCTGGCGTTCCTGGGGATCCTGGTCATCGTGAACGTTCTCGGGATCCGCCACAACGCCAAATGGGACGTCACCGCCAACAAGCTCTACACCCTCTCGGACCAGACCCTGAAGGTGCTCCGGGAGCTCGACAAGGACGTCACGGTCACGGCGTTCTTCTCCGACGGCTCCGAGGACCGGGCCCGGATCAAGGACCTCCTCGACCGGTACGCCGACGAGACCCCCCACCTCAAGGTCTCCTACGTGGACCCCGACAAGAACCCGGCCCTGGCCCACCAGTACGGGATCCGGCAGTACGGCACCACGGTGTTCGAGGCGGGCTCCAACACCCACCGGATCACCGAGGTGAGCGAGGAGGCCCTGACGAACGCGCTGGTCAAGGTGACCCGGGAGGGCAAGAAGACCGTCTATTTCCTGGCGGGCCACGGGGAGCACTCCATCAACGACACCCAGCGCACGGGCTACTCCGAGGCCAAGAAGGCCCTGGAGGACCAGGGGTTCGCGGTCAAGGAGCTCCTGCTCCTCAAGGAGGGGGAGATCCCCAAGGACTGCGACGTGCTGGTGATCGCCGGGCCCACGAAGCCGTTCCTGGAGAAGGAGATCGAGACGGTCCGGTCGTACCTGGAAAACGGGGGCAAGGTGCTGGCCCTGCTGGACCCCCAGGTGGAGACCGGGCTCGAGCCGGTGCTGGAGGCCTGGGGCGCCGTGCTCCACGACGACGTGGTGATCGACACCATGAGCCGGCTCTTCGGGGGCTCGTACACGACCCCGATCGTCACCGAGTACCCGCCCCACGAGATCACCCGGGACTTCCAGCTGGCCACGTTCCTGCCCATGGCCCGGAGCCTCGACAAGGCCAAATCCCTGCCCGAGGGCGTGCGGTTTTCGCCCATCGCCCGCACCTCGAACCAGGCCTGGGGCGAGACCGACCTTTCGAACCCCAGCGCCTCGTTCGACCCGACCCAGGACGTGCGCGGCCCGCTCACGCTCGCCGCGCTTTTCGAGAAGACCCAGGGCGAGGGCGACGCCAAGACCGAGGCGCAGCTTCTCCTCGTGGGCGACTCGGACTTCGTGGACAACACCTACTTCCACTTCTCGGGCAACGGCGACCTCTTCCAGAACATGGTGAGCTACCTCGCCAAGGAGGAGGACCTCATCTCGATCCGGCCCAAGGACACGAAGCCCCAGCCCCTGGTGCTGAGCCGGGCCCAGGCCGCCACGCTCTTTTACGCGAGCGTGATCGTGGGGCCGGCGATCCTCGTGCTCGCCGGGCTCGGCATCTGGTGGCGCCGGAGGAACCTGTAGGTCAGGGGCCGGGAGTCAGGGGGCCGGGCTCGCTCTCCCCGCCGGGGGAACCCGGGGGCGGTCGCGGGGGGCGGCCCGTTGGCGCGGCCAACACGACCTACGTGCGGAGGAACCCGGGGGCGGTCGCGGGGGGCGGCCCCCCCCACCGGGGGAAGCCCAGGGGTGATCCCGGGGTGACAGCCCCCTCTTCCCCCGCCGGGGGAGCCCAGGGGCGGTCCCGGGCGACAGCCCCCTCTCCCCCCACCGGGGGGAGAGGGCCGGGGTGAGGAGGGGAAAGGCTTCCCAGCTTCCTAGCGTTCTCGCTTCCCAGCCGTAAAGGGAGTCCGCCATGCGCTTCAAGGGTACCTGGATCGCGATCGGCATCTTTGCGGCGCTCGCCGCCTACCTCTACTTCGTGGACCAGCCCCGGTACGAGGCCAAGCAGGAGGCCGAGAAGAAAGAGGGGCTCCTCTTCCCCGATCTCAAGACCGACCAGATCACCGAACTCGCCATCCAGCGGAAAGAGACCACGGCCCGGGTCAAGAAGGGCGAGGACGACAAATGGTTCCTGGTGGAGCCCGTGGAGGACCGGGCCGACGACGGCCGAGTGCGAACGCTCCTGTCGGACCTCAAGAACATGAAGGCGAAAAAGGAGGTGGCCCCGGCCGACGCCGACCTCGAGCCCTTCGGGCTCAAGGAGCCCGAGGCCGTGATCCGCACCAAGGGCGTCGAGATCGAACTCGCCGTGGGGGCCCAGAACCCCGTGGGCGACGCCCGCTACGTGCGGGTGGGCGAGGGGCCGGTCCACGTGGTGCAGAACTACGCTCTCTCCGGGTTCCTCAAGGACGTGTCGGACCTGCGGAACAAGGACGTGGTGGAGGGCTTCTCCTGGAGCCGGCTCGAGGCCGTGGCGATCCGGCCGGCCGAGGGGAAGCCCGTGCGGCTCGTCAAGAAGGACGACCGCTGGTTCCTGGAGGAGCCGTTCGCCGCCGAGGCCGACCCGGCCGAGGCCGACAAGGTCACCGACAAGCTCCGGTGGGCCCGGATCAACCGGTTCCTGGACGAGCCCAAGGACAAGGCCGACGGGAAGCTGGCCAAGGGGATCCGGGTGGAGCTCAAGGCCGAGGGGGAGAGCGAGCCCGTGGTCGTGGAGATGGCCGAGGTGGACGGTCAGGTCTGGGCCCGCACCTCGGGCCGCAACGCGCTTTTCACCATCAACAAGGACGTGCTGGAGGCGTTCCGGGTGGACCCGGAGACCCTGCGGCGCAAAAAGCCGGTGCTCACAAAAACCTGGAAGGTGGAGAAGCTCTCCGTCACCGTGGACGGCACGGAACTCGCCTACGAGAAGGACGCCGGCAAATGGAAGCGGGCCGGGGCCGAGGTGGGTGACGGGGAGCGAACGAAGCTCGACGCGCTGCTGCGGGCGCTCGAGAACACCAAGGCCGACGAGGTGGTGGCCGAGCCCGGGCCCGCGGCCGACTACGGCCTCGACCAGCCCGCGGTGAAGGCCGCGGTCACCGACACCGAGGGCAAGGTCCAGGAGGTGGCCCTGGCCGAGAAGGCCGGCGCCGTCTACGCCCGGGCGGGCTCAGCGGGTCCGGTGTACAAAATGCCCGCCTCGTACCTGAAGGCGTTCCGGGACCTCGCCCAGGCGGCCCAGGCCAAGCCCGCCGAGGGTAAGGCCGATGAGGCCGAGGCGAAGAAGACCGAGTAACCCTCCCCTCCGATCCCTCCCCCGCGCCGGCGCCCGCCGCGCCTCCTCCCCGGAGGCCGGCGGGCGCGGTTTTTTTCGGCGGCAGGGGGTTCCGGTCCCAGCGGGCCCCAGCCCCGGTTCCAAAACCGTTGTTGACTTCGGACCTGGGGGCTGGTACACCCTTCGGCGGATCTGTGAATGAATATTCACTCAAGAAGCAAGGAGCCGCCATGATCCTGCTGCACCCCCACCGGTTGGCCGTGGGCGACGATGCCCGCCTGCGGGAGATCCTGGAGAAGACGGTCGCGTTCTTCGAGGCCAAGGGGAAACGCCGGCTCAAGGAGGACGACAAGGCCCACGTCTGGTACGACGACTTCCTCGGGTTCGTGCGCGACGAGCGGGTGTTCGCGACGCTCCTGACCCCGCCGGAGTACGGCACGGGCGACACCCGGTGGGACACCCGCCGGATCTGCCATTTCAACGAGGTCGTCTCCTTCTACGGGCTCTGCTACTGGTACACCTGGCAGGTCTCGATCCTGGGCCTGGGGCCGGTGTGGATGAGCCCCAACGAGGAGTTGAAGCGCCGGGCGGGCCGGATGCTCGAAGAGGGGGGCATCTTCGCCTTCGGACTCTCCGAGCGCGCCCACGGGGCCGACATCTACAGCACCGAGATGCGGCTCGACCCCGTGGGCCCCGGCCGGTGGGTCGCCAACGGCGGCAAGTACTACATCGGCAACGGCAACGAGGCCGCCCTGGTCTCGGTGTTCGGTAAGCGCGGCGACACGGGCGACTACGTGTTCTTCGCGGCCGACCCCAGGCACGAGCGGTTCCACCTGGTGCGAAACGTGGTGCCGAGCCAGAGCTACGTGGCCGAGTTCGAGCTGCGGGACTACCCGGTGACCGACGCCGACATCCTGCTCCAGGGGCCGGCCGCCTGGGACGCCTCGCTCAACACGGTGAACATCGGCAAGTACAACCTGGGCTGGGCCTCGATCGGCATCTGCACCCACGCCCTCTACGAGGCCTTGGACCACGCCGCCCACCGGGTGCTCTACGGGATGAAGGTGACCGATTTTCCCCACGTGCAGCGCCTGTTCACCGACGCCTACCTGCGGCTCGTGGCCATGAAGCTCTTCGGGCTGCGGTCGGCCGACTACATGCGAAGCGCCTCGGCCGACGACCGGCGCTACCTCCTCTACAACCCGGTCATGAAGATGAAGGTCACGACCCAGGGCGAGGAGGTCATCAACCTCATGTGGGACGTGATCGCGGCCAAGGGGTTCGAGACCGACACCTACTTCGAGATGGCGGCCCGCGACATCCGGGCCCTGCCCAAGCTCGAGGGCACGGTCCACGTGAACATCGCCCTGATCGTGAAGTTCATGCAGAACTACTTCTTCAACCCGGCCGACTACCCCGAGGTGCCGGTCCGGGACGACCCGGCCCACGACGCGTTCCTGTTCGACCAGGGCCCGGCCCGGGGGCTGGGGAAGATCCGGTTCCACGACTACCGCGGGGCGTTCCGGGCCTGGGACCTCCCCAACGTGCGGGTGTTCCTGGAGCAGGTGGACGAACTCCTGAAACTCCTGGTCGAGCACACCCCGAACGAGGCCCAGCGCAAGAACACCGATTTTCTGCTGTGTCTCGGCGAGCTGTTCACCCTGGTCGTGTACGCCCAGCTCATCTGCGAGGCGGCCACGCTCCACGGGGTGGACGCCGACCACGTGGACGCCATGTTCCACGCGTTCGTGCGCGATTTCTCCCGGCTGGCGGTGGATCTGCTGAGCCGGCCCTCCACCACGGAAGGCCAGGCGGCGTGCTGCCGGGCCATGATCCGCCGCCCCGTGACCGACCCGGCCCTCCTGGGACGGCTGTGGAAGGACGCGATCCTTCCGCTCTCCGAGGCGTACCGGATGCCGGAGTAGTGCTACCGGTCACCTCTTTCGCCCTCAACAACCGGGGGATGTTCCGCCGGTCCGTTGTTGACATGGTCGATCTATCTGTGCTACCGGAGGTCGACTCGTGAGGGACAGCTGAAGTTTCCAGGGAGGGGCGGGGGGTGCAGTTTCCGCTTTTCCAGAGTTCTCCGAAGCCGC
>NZ_BAAHFQ010000078.1:0-14805 GCF_054681715.1 Deferrisoma sp. | reverse complement strand
GTCGGAGTGCTCCCGGAACAGGTCCCACGCCGCCTGAAAGTCACGGGGCTCCACGGTGACAACGATCGCCTCGCCGCCCCCGATCAGAGCCTCCCCAACGCGGACGGAGGCCCAATGCCCGGCGCGGACCCGGACCAAGGTTAGAAGCTCGTCAACGACGTAATCGGTAACGATCAGCCGACCTCTCCATGCCGATAGCAGATCCGCCACGGCGTCGTGGGCCCGGCTTTCCCGGTCGAAAAAGGCAAACCACGCGCTGGTGTCGACGAACAGATCGGGCATCACGGATCGCCGTACAGGACGCGGTCGTGTTCCTCCGGGACCAGGCCATCAGCAAACAGGCCGCGCACCTCCGCGAGGCTCGGGCGGCAGGGCCTTTCGTCCCCCGTTCTCCCCCTGGCGAGCCCCAGGTCCACGAACTCCCGGACCAACTGCCCGAGGCTTTTCCCTTCCCGCCTTGCCCGCTCCTTCAGGGCAAGGTATTGCCTGTCCTCCAACAAAACCTGCGTGCGGTGCATGACCCACCTCCCACGGTCCGGCCATCGATGTTACACATACATCATACGCCGGCGCCATTCCCCATGCCAGGTCGGGTGGGCTCTCGCCCCCGGGGCGGGACCGGGCCCCTTCTCCCCTATCCGGCGTTCCTCCGGCCCGACAAAACGCCGTAAAGCGCCGTGCGCCAGGTGGACCGGTAGATCCACAGGCGGGACCGAAGCCACCAAACCCCCTTGGGCCGCGGTTCGAACCGGTGCACCAAAAACCCGATTCTCCCCACCGGGTTGGGCTTGCGGTCCAGGGTATACACCCGCCGGATGCCGGCCCTGCGGGCGCACGTCAGGGTCACCTCGTCGTAGTGTCCCCAAGGGAGCGCCAGTTGGTCCCGCACGCCCCCGAGCCGCGACTCCAGGGCCTCCCGGGCGCGGACCAGGTCCTCCACCGTGCGCCGTTCCCGCTCCTCATCTGTCTCCCATGTCCCGCGCTCCCCCTTGGACTCCTTGTACCGGAGGGCCTCCCGGCGCAGCTCCTCAGCCACCCGCTTCGCTCCCCGTTCCTGGACGTACGCCTCCCCGCCGCGGTGTTCGAGCCACGCGGCCAGATGGTCCCGGAAGTCGGGATCGTCCCGGTAGAGCCGGCAGGCCAGGGCCGATCTTCTCTGGTAGAGGGGGATCCCGATGCGTTCGTCCCCCCCGGTGCACTGGGGCAGCGTCCAGTGGGTCCGGCCGAACCGTCCCAGGTGAAACCCCACGATCTCGTCCGAGGCCCACCCCATGGCGTGGCCCCAGGAGTGGGACTGGACCTCCACGAGCCCGGTTCGCTCCAAGGCCTCCATCTCGGACCAGCGCAGAAAGGCCGGGTGGGCTCCGCCGGTCCGGGCGGCCTCGGTGTGGGCCTGGGTCGCCGACCCCGTCCAGGCGGGCTTCCCCCGGGGCCTCGGGGGCCCTTCTCCGGCCCGGGACGGAATCACGAACACCACCGCCGGGATCCCCAAGCGTTCCAGCACCTCGATCCCGTGGGTCCACAGGTCGGCAAACCCGTCGTCGAAGGTGAGGAGCGCACCGTGCGTGGGACGTGTCAGGTCCGCCGGGAGCAGAACGTCCCCAACGGCCCGCACAACAGTCGCCAATTGCCACGAAAAAGCCCGGACTGACTGCCCATCCCCCACCCCGACCACGCTGTGGTAGGCAAGAACGGGAACCGACGCACCCACGAATCTAGCCGCTCCCTTTGATAACCCGGAGGCGAAACAGAAGATCGTTGGCAGGGAACATGAAAGCAAAATGTTTTTCGTACTTATGTTTACTCAGTCTCCACAACATCCGCGGAATGACAGACAACACTGATTTTCCAAAAATAATGCGCTTCTCTAGCAACTCAAACTTTACGTTCGTATAATATCCTACATGTCCAGCATTGACGGAAAAATAGTCAAAGGAATCGTAGGCCAGATGATGTTTATGCGTCGGATCTTGCCAAGAATAAAGACTCGAAAAGTGGGGTGTGCGGATTATGATTTCTGCCCCATCCCTAGCGATGCGGTGCAGTTCTTGCATCACGGAAACGATATCGTTAAGATGTTCAATTACATTGTTCAGAACAATCCGATCAAAACTGTCGGAGCGTAAAGGATAAGGCGGTCGTTCGAGGTCACACACGATGTCGGCCGCCGTCCCCGGCACACGATCGACCCCAACAGCCCCAGGCATTTTCTTGTTCCCACATCCCACGTCGAGGATTCGCATGCTATAACCTCACGCTCCGATACAGAACCTCCAACCGTGTCACGTGGTCATCCCACCCAACCCCTTCCGCCAACCGCCGGGCCGAACGCCTCGCGTTCACTCCTCCCCGTATCAGCGAGTCAACCGCCCAACTTACCGTCGCGGCGTCGGCTGCAACCACCACTCCCGCACCTGCTGCGCATTTCAAAAGGTCACCCACCCCGTTTGCCGGCGTCGTTACCACCGGTGTTCCACACGCGAGTGCCTCGAGGCACACGTTCGCAAAAGGATCGTACCGGGTGGGGTGGACGAGCACGTCTGCGGCCCGGTACCAACGGGCCATCTCCCTTTGCGGCCCCACGAAATGGACCCGATCGTCACACCCGAACTCCCGGGCCTGGGCGACAAACGGTCCGGGCGCATCCCCCCCCACCACGACCAGGTGCGCCCCGGTAAGGTGGGCCAGGGCCTCCACCGCGAGATCGAGGCCCTTGAGGCGAAAGTTCGTGCCCACGAAGAGGAGGATCCGTGCGTCCACGGGAATGCCCAGCGCCCTGCACACCTCGGCTCGGGCTTCCTCCCGGCCCTCCGGGGTGAACCGCTGCGTGTCCACCCCGTTGGGGATGATCCGGATCCGTGTCGCCACCTCGGGGTAAAACCGTTCCACCTCCTCCGCCACCCAGCGGGACGGGCAGACCACGGCCCGAAGGTTCGGCGAGGCGAAAAGACGGTCCTCGATCCGGAGGACCACCCGGTCGTAGGCCGACCGGGCCGCTTTTCCCTCCCGCCCCAGGTAAGCCCGATGGACCCCACCTCCGCACCGGTGGACCGTCTGGCAGGTGGTCTTCCCGGCCCCGTGGACCACGTCGAACGCGCCGGGCCGGACCCGCCGTTCGGTAAGGCGCCAGAAGCTAAAGGTCTTGAGAGCCCGGCCGAACGGCACCGACGGCACCCGGTGGAACCGCACGCCCTCCGGAAGCCCCTCGGCCCGGCGCGCGAACACGTGCACCTCGTGGCCCCGCCGGGCGAGTTCGCCCACAAGCCCCAGGGCGTAGGCTTCCGCTCCCCCGGATCGGTCCACCTTGGGCTGCACCACGGCGATCTTCACGCCCCGCCCCATCCCAGGACCGCGTCGGTCCATGCCCGCAACCGGGCGGCCCCCTGATCGGCCGAGAGTTCCACGAGACACGCCCGGTCGCCCCTCTGGCATTCGTTGCGGTTGCAGGGCTGGCACTCGAGGCCGAGGGCGATCTCGGTGTGCTCGGGGGCCGGGTGGGTCCACCCGGCGCTCGTGGACCCGAGCACGGTGAACGTGGGCGTTCCCACGGCCACGGCGATGTGGCGGGGGGCCGAGCAGTTGCCCACGTGCAGGTCGGCCGCGGCGATCAAGGCCGCCATCTCCCGAAGGTTCGTTTTCGGCGCGACCCGGGTCCGCCCGCCCGACGCCTCCACCACGGCCCTCGCGACCCCCTCCTCCCCGGGGCCCCAAAGCACCACGGGCGTCCACCCCCAGTCCGCCAACCGGGCGCAGAGCTCCCCGTAGTGCGCCTCCGGCCAGCGCCGGGTGGCCCGGCGGTGGGTTGGGTCCACCGTCACGAACCGCCGCCCCTCGCCGATGAGGGCCCTTCGCTGGGCCACCCCCCAAGCCCGTTCCTCCTCCGAAAGGTAGATCTCGGGCCGATCCCAGGAGGACGAGATCCCCAACGGCCCCAAGAGGTTCTTTTTCACCGTAACGGCATATCCCCCCTCCCTTCCGGCGTTGTGGGTGTACGCCCACCGCCTTGCCGCCGCTTCATAGGACACCCGCATCGGCGCCCCGGACAGGCGGGTGAGAAGCGCGGACCTGGGGTTCCCCATGAAATCCAGCACCACGTCAAACCGCCGCCTTCGCAGCTCGCCGCCCAGGGCGAGGGTGCGCCACCAGGGGGCGTTCCGGTCGTTCAGGAGGATCTCGTCGATGTGGGGGTTTCCCCGCAGCAACCCATCGCTCGGTCGCTCGGTCAAAAAGGCCACCCGGCACCCCGGCCGGGCTTCCTTCAGGATCCGCGGGATGGGCGTCGTGAGCACCACATCCCCGATCTGCCGGAGTTGGATCACGAGGAAGGACGTCGCCCGCATTGCCGGAGCACCTTCTCGTACACCTCAAAGGTCGCCCTCACCTTCGCCTCCACGGAGAACTCTTCCTCGATCTTTCGTCGGCCCGCCTCCCCCATCTCCCGAGCGCGTTCCGGATCCTGAAGAAGCCGCACCACCGCCCGGGCCAGGGCCTCCGGATCCCCGGGCGTCACCACATACCCGGTTCTTCCTTCCTCGATAATCTCCGGAATGCCCCCGATGTTCGTTCCGACCGCGGGCACACCCACGCTCATCGCTTCGAGCAGCGTGTTGGGAGCGGACTCCATGTCCACCGATGGGATGACGAACACGTCGAACAACCGCATCAGGTCCACGGCATCGTCCCGGTGGCCCGGCAGAACGAAACGATCCGCCACCCCGAACCGGCGCAACGTCGGCACAAACCGTTCCGTTCCGGCGCCCACCAACAGGAAAAACGTGTCCGGAACCGCCGACAGAACCGCCGGAGCGGCTTCAATCAGATGCTGAAACCCCTTCTCCGGCCTGGCTCGACCGACCGCGCCCACGACCCGAACGCCCGGGGGAAGCCCCAACTGCCGGCGCAACAGGGCCGGGTCGGCCCTCTCGGTCGCCCCGGTGCCGGAAGTGTCCCGCGCGTTGGGGACCACGTGGATCTTTCCCCCGGCCACCCCCGCCGACTCCAGCACCCGTTTCACCCGCAGGGAGTTCGTGATCACCGCCGAGGTCCGAGGGGTTCGGAACTTCAGGGGAAACCGTGCGGGAAAAAGCACCCCTCGGTTGGCGATGACCGGAGGGAACCCGCCGCCGAAGGTCGCCAACAGGGCCACGTTGTGTCCCTTGGTGTGGTGCGCATGAACGAGGTCCGCGGCCGCCTCCCGCACGATTCGGCGAACCCCCCGGGAAGCCCGCCACTGCGACCAGAGGGATCCCAAACGGGGAAGCCGCTTCGCCGGGATTCCGGAGTTCTCGGCCCAGTCCAGAATGGCCGCCTCCTCCGGGGCGCAGACGATCACGCGCAGACCCGCGTCTGCCTGGGCCCGTGCGAGGAGAAACGCCTGGCGGGTTCCCCCGCTGCGGTTGGTCGAGCTGGTAATATGGACCACGGTCAGCGGCGTCGGGTTCGCGTCAGAGGGTCGATCGTGCATAGAGGTCTTCATACGTCCTGAGCGTCTTTTCGACGCAGGTGTCTAATGAAAATCGCTTTGCGCCCGCGGCGGCGGCCCGGCCGAACCGTTCCCTCCTCTGGGGATCGGAAAGAAGGATCTGCACGCCCTCCACCAGGTCATCCCCCCCCCGCTCCCCCGGCGGAACGAGAATCCCTGAAACCCCGTCGTCGACCACTTCCGTCATGAACGGAAAACGATATCCGACAACCGGGAGCCGCGCCGCGGCCGCCTCCACCACGGCCCCGGGCAACCCCTCCGACCGGCTGGGGAACAGGAACACGTCCATCGCTCCGAGGGCACCCGGGACGTCGTTGGTATGACCCGCGAAGACAAACCGCCCCCCCAGCCCCGCGTCTTCCACGAGCCGCTCCAAACGGGGCCGGTTGCCCCCGTCTCCCACCAACACGAAGCACACCCTCGGATGGCGGGAATGAATCGCGGCCGCCACCTCGACGAACTCTTCGTGCCCCTTCCCCTCCGACAGCCGCCCCACCGTGCCCACCACGAGATCGTCCTCGGGAATCCCCCAACCCCGGCGCACGGAACCGCGCCGCTCCCGGCACCGTTCGAACGGCCGAAGGTCGATGCCGTTGTACAGCACGGCGCAGGTCTCCGAAGTTTGACACTTTTGGGTGCATGAGTCCTGTGATTTTAATGGGTTATGCTTTTTGGGCGGCGCGTTTTTACACTACACGACAGATCCTCACAGGGTCTTGGGGATCGGGGGCAGCCCCAGGGCGCGTAGGATTCGTGCCTGTTCCCGCGTGGGCCGGGTCGTCACCCGTGTGGGCGTGGCGCTCACCACGAGTTCAACCACCTTGTTCCGCTGCAGGAGCGACACGGCTCGGGGCACCGAGAGACCCAAAGGCCGAAGCCGGTTTCGCATCCAGCGCTCGACCTGCAGGGCCAGCACACAAACGAAGATGTGCGCTCGGATCCGGCGCTCGGTCCAGTGGTAGACGGGCCGTACCTTGACCGTGCTCTTCAAACACCGCCACCCGCGCTCGATCTCCGCCAGCTCCTTGTAGCGGCCGATGATCTCCTCCGGCGTCCGCTCCAGATCGGTGGTCTCCACCAGAAGCACGCCGTCGATCTTCGCCTCCCACAAGAGAGCCTTGCGGTCTTTGCTCACCTGCAGTCCCTCGGCCTCCGAGAGCGCGAGATTGTAGAACCTCAGCAATCCCTTGTCGCGCAGGTAATCCCGGATCCGATCGTAGGTGCTTTGCGGGGTGGGCCGTCGCCCCCGTCCGGCGGGCCGGGCCAGGGCCTCCAGCCGGGCCCGGATCCAGGCATCGGCCTGGGCCAACCGCTCCTTTCGGCCCTCTTTGGTCTCCCGGGCGATCTGGGGGGAGTAGGCCACAACGAACCGAACGCCCTGCCGCACGTCTTCGAAGAACTGCTCCGCATCCCCCTTCCGGTCGAACCGGCGCCAGACCTTTGCGATCACCTCCCGCGCCACGGCGTTCCGGCGTAACGGATGGGCCACGATGAACCCCACCTCTTCCGTGAGCAGGCACTCCAGGTTGGCGTCCGTGAGCATTCCCCGGTCCCCCACGAAGATCACCCGCTCCGGGCGAAAGCGCCTCTTCAGATCCCGCACCACCTCGGCCACCGTGGTCTTGTCCGCCGTGTTCCCGGGGAACACGTGATGGCACAGGGGAATGCCCTCCCGGGTCATCACCACCCCGATCACCACCTGGCGCCGGTCCCTCCGGCCGTCCCGGCTGTATCCGTACCGACGAAGGTCGTCCTCCTCGTTCAAGGAGCGGTCCCCCTCGAAATAGGTGGACGTGATGTCGTAGAACACCAGGTCCGTCCCCTTCCCCTCGCCCACTACCCGCCGGGCCACGGCCTGCTCCACCTCCTCCTTCCCCTCGAGCAACCGATCCATGGCCCGAAGCAGATGGTGGTACGGGGGGGCCTCCCCCAGACCGAACACGCCCTCCATCCAGTCGAGCAGCGCCCATTTGCTCGTGGGCTCACACAGGCGGTTCACCACCAAAAGCCGGATCATCTCGGAAGCCCCAAAGGAGGAACGGCCCTCAAGGCCGGCCTCCTGTAGGGCCTCGCTCAACCCCAAGCGGTCCCACACCCCGCTCACGGCGTAGACGTGGCCGAAATCCCAAGCGTTAAGGGCGAGGGCTTCCTCTGTCGCTCCTTTCCCGCCCCGCCCCCTTCCCGAAGCCCCGCCCGACCCCCGACTTTCCTGGGCTGCGCGCAAGAACCCCTCGCCCAGTTTCTGCAAGGTGTCACTGCCGAGCTTGTCCAAGGGCCCGAGGTTGAGGAGGACTCGGTTTCTGGGTGCATTGCCCTTGGCCGGATCCCGGTAGCTCTCGCACAGTTGGACCGACGTGTAGACCTTGCCACGCTGTTTTTGGCGGTGGAGGCGCACGAACATAGCCTACATGATACAAGCATCCAGCAAACTTGGCAATCCCTTCATCTACCACATTATACACTACACATTTCCGGGCAAAAAATATATTTACACCGCGATTTCAGCATGTTGCGCGTCGCCAATTCCCTGAAAGTGTCAAACTTGGGAGGTCTCCGGGGGGAGCCCGGAAAGCGCAAGATATCGGGCCCGTGCCGCCTCGCTCACGGCCCAGGTGAGGTGGGCCCGCCGTGCGGCCCACCGGTCGAGGCGCCTTCGCAGGGAACCTTTCAGTCGGCCGACCCGCCCGTACGGAGTCAACGAGTGGATGTGCCGGATGCGCACCGGTACCCGCGCCCGCACGGCGGCCGCAATGGCCAGCGTATTCGCCGTGTACTCGTGGGCATGGACGACCTCGGCGCCCACCCGTTCCAGATAACCGGCGAACCGGGCCACCGTGGCGGGGGACCACTTGTGTTTCAGGGGAATCACGTCAACCGGGATTCCCAGGGACTCCAACTCCTCGGCGCGGTCCCCTCGGCTCCGGTAGCACAGCAGTCGCACATCGACGTGCTCGGCCAAACGCGGAAGGAGTTCCAGGAGGCGATTGTGTACGCCTCCACCCGACTTGAGCCCCTTGTAGACGCGAACGACCCTGAGACGGCGCACGGACCTACCCCTCCCCCCTCGGGGCCGGCCGGCTCGGAACCTTGCGCCGCAGGTACTCTTCGTACAGCGCCAACGTGTTTTCCACACAGCGATCAATGGAAAACCGCTGGGCGTTCCGCTTCGCGGCGCGCTCTAGGAGTTCCCGCTCCTCCCCACGGTCGAGGAAGCCTTCCACGGCCCGGGCCAGGGCTTCCACGTCCCCCGTGGGGACCAGACACCCGGACGGCACCTCCGCCGGAAGAAGTTCCGGCATCATCGGCAAATCGAACGCCACAACCGGTACCCCCGCCGCCTGCGCTTCGATGACCACGCCGGGAAGCCCATCCGGAATCCTGCCGTCGGCGTCGGGAAGCCCCGAAAACACGAACAGGTCGAGGCTTCCGAGAATCGCGGGAATATCGCGGCGGTATCCCGTGAACACGACCCGATCTTCCAGCCCGAGGGCCCGGGCGGTTTCCTCCAACTCCTTCCGAAACGGCCCTTCCCCCACCACGAGAAACCTCGCCTCAGGCCGCCGTTCCTTCACGATCCGCGCCGCCCTCAGGAACTCGGATTGGCCCTTCCCCCGGGCCAGACGCCCCACCACGCCGACCACCGGCGCTTCGGGAGAGAGTCCGAACTCCTCGCGCACGGCCCCGCCCCGTTCCCGTGCGTCCGCGAACCGGGTCAAATCGACTCCGTTATAAAGCACGCGGCACGCCGCGTCCGGCAGCCGGGTCCCTCGGAGGAAACGGTCCCGGGCCGCCGCGCTCACCGCCAGGGTCACATCGGCCATCCCCGCGGCCCAGCGATCCGCCACCTTGCGCAACGCCGTCCGGTACGGCCCCTCCCGACCCCAGGGGATCAGGGTGTGGATGTGGCGGATGCGAACGGGAACCCTCGCGAGCCGAGCAGCCACGACCCCCATCGTGTTCGCGGTGTAACTGTGGGTGTGAACCACATCCACCCCGTGTCGCCGGAAGTACCCGGCGAACGTGGCCAGGTTCCGCGGTGACCACTTGGGGCCTCTCGGGACGAGGTCCACCGGCACGCCAGCGGCCTCCAGTTCGTCCGCCAGTTCGCCCCTCTTCTTGTAGCAGAGGACCCGCACGTCCACGTGCTCCGCCAGTCGCGGCAACAACTCCGTCAGGCGCGTCTGCACCCCCCCGCCGCGCACGAGGTGGTGGATCACCCGCACGACCCGGATCCGTCTCATGGCTGGGTGATCTCCTGAAGGCGGGAGAACAAGACGAGCGCGTTTTTCCGCACGTCGTACCGGTCCCGGGCCAACCGCCGGGCCGCCTCCCCCAAACGGCGCCGCCGCCCGGGGTCCTGGGCGAGGTCGGCCATCGCCTGCGCCAGCGCCTCGGCGTCGGCCGGCTCGCACAGGCGTGCGGCGTCCCCCACCAACTCCTCCACCCCCTCGAGGCGGGTCGCCACGCAGGGAAGCCCCGCACACACCGCTTCCAGAAGGGAGTTTGGGAAGCCCTCCTTGAGGCTCGGGAGGACGTAGACGCTAAGAGAAGTGAGAAATTCCGGAATGTCTTCGACAAACCCGAGGAATTCCACTTTGTCGGCGATCCTCAGGCGGTCCGCCCGGGCTTTGAGCGCCGCCTCCAACTCCCCGGTGCCGGCCAACCGCAGACGGGCGTCCACGCCGCTGCCCAACAATCGCGCGAACGCTTCGACCAAGAACTCGTGGCCCTTGCTCGGGCTCAGTTGGCTCGCCGTCCCGAAAACGAGGGGTCCCTCCCCCTTCTCCGGGGGCACGGGGTATCGGTCCAGAAATTTCGCGTTGGGAACGGCCCAGATCTCGCCGGGGGACAGCCAAGGAAACCGGCGCAGCAGACGGTCGCGCATCCGTTCGCTGGGGACGAGCACCCGGGTGACGAGCCACCGATGCCGCCACCGTTCCTCCAGCGTTCCCCGGTAGTCCTCCACCAACCCGACCCTGTGGACCACCGGGATGCCGCACAACCGAGCCGCCACCGCACCGATCTCCAGGTCCTTGGAAATGTTCACAACGACCACGTCCGGGCGACGCCGCCGAAAAATCCGGACCATCCGAGCAATCGCAAGCGGATTGTATTTGGGCCCGAACCGGAAGGGATGCACGCGGAACCCGGCGCTTCGGCAGGCATCCACGAACGGGGTGCCCTCCCGCGCCACGACGTCGATACCGTGGCCCCGTTCCTGCAGCGCCCGACCGTAGTCCAGGGTCCAGGTCTTCACCCCTCCCCATTTTCGGGTTGCGTTGACGAAGGCGATGTTCACGACCCCCGTCCCCCACCGCCCGCTTCCAGGCCCTCGAGCCCCCCTCGGCATCTCCGGAACACAGGGTCTCTCCTCAAGTTCTCCTTGATCGAAGCAAGCCTCCGGAACACCTCGGGGTCGTTGGTGCTCGTATAGGTGGGGCCGCCCTCCAGACCGTAGGGAACCGGGAGTCTGCACCCGGAAAGCACCCGGGCCCACCCTCGGTAACGCAGATCGTTGATCTTGAGGTTGTACCGGAACCGTTGGGCCAAGAACCGCCGGTAGCCCAGATCCGTGAAACGCCGCAGGTGGGGATCGTTCCACTCCTCGGCCCCGTGGTGATACACGGCCGCACGGCGCCCCAGTAGGATTCTGAGGGTCCGGCGCCACTGGAACTCGTTGGGCACATGGCTAAAAAGGATCCCGCTACGGCCCAGGCAATGCTCGATTTTCTCAAGGAGAGAGGCCGGGAAAATCAGATGTTCGAAAACATCCGAACATACGGCGACCCCTACGTCCCGAATTTCGGCCGGCAGTTCATCCCGGTCCAGATCCATGCGATAGAAACCGATCCCGAGCTTCTCGTATTCGCTCCTCAGTCGATCGTTCCCATCGATGGCGATTCGCTCCCACTCCGGCCCGACGAGTTGGAGAAACGCCGGGTCCCCACAGCCGAACTCCACGATACTCGTCGGGTCCAACCTCCTCAGGAACCAGAGGTACAACGCCCGCCACGAACCCACCCCCTTCCAGCGATGAACCCGAGCGTTCCAACCGATCAGATCCTCCCCTGGGGCACCGCCGCGGCCCCCTTCCAGGTCCACTGCCCCTCCCGGGGCCGTCCTTTCCCTGTCCATCAGGCCCCTCTCCTTCCCACGGGCCGGGCCGGAACCCCCACGTTTACCGTGAAAGGGGCCACGTCCTTGCTCACCACGGCCCCCGCCCCGATGACCGCTCCCCGACCCACCCGGACCCCGTCCAAGATTCGTGCCCCCGCCCCCACCCAGACGTCGTCCTGGATCACGATGCCCTCGGCACGGACCGGTTGCCGGAAAATCGGAGTTTCGGGGTCATCGAATACGTGGTTGGCGGGCACGATCACCACGTGCGCCGCAATCCGCACCCCATCCCCGATCGTCAACCCCCCATGACCGTAGAGCACCGCATAGGGGTTGACGCTGCAGTGTGCGCCGAGTCGGATATCCCCTCCAAAGGTTTCCAGCCTGGCGCCCTCTCGAACCACGCAACGGGGTCCGAGGTCGATCCTTCCCCCCTTTTTGTTGGACAGCACCGCCCCCCGCTCCACCACTGTTCGCCGGCCCAACCGGATCGCTCCGAGATCACCGTAGATCCCCGCCCCCGCCATGACCCGCGCACCGGGCCAGATCAGCGCGGCCAACAGGCTTCGCCGCCGCCGCGGCCAACCACAAGCACCCCATATCCGTCTCGCCACCCTGTACACCAGGCCTCCTTGTATTGCTGAGACCAACGAAAGTATTGTCAGATCCCCGTCGTCGCTATGGAAACCCGCGGGTGGGAAGCTGGTGGAGAGACGGGTGCGGCCCCTTACCTCGCCGCGCCCTCACCACGCCCGGATCGCTTTGGAAAATCCGGAACGTCCGCCACCGCCGCCGCGGCCTGTCGAGCCGACAACGGCATGGAAAGGCGCGGCGATCGGGTGCCGCACTCGCGCCCGGCCGGAACCAGTCCCCCACCCGCTCCCGACAATACTTTCGAAGGTATAGGTCAGAACTTCCCCCGAGCACCCGCGTTTCGCCGGCCCCCACATGGCGGCGGCGGGCCCCCTGCGGCCGACCGCGTCAGATTCGCCCTCCGGGCCGTTCCACCTCTGCCAGGATCTCTTCCGGCCGAATCGAATCGAGGCATGTCCGTGGGCCAGAAGGACAGACAATGCGCCCGTGGAGGCTGCAGGGCCGGCAGGGTATCTCGCGCTCCACCACGGTGTCCGCGGGCCCCAGGGGATAGAACCCGAACCCCCGGACCGTGGGGCCGAAAAGGGCTACGACCCGGGTGCCCACGGCCGTGGCCATGTGCATCGGGGCCGAGTCGTTGGTCACGAGCACCTCGCACCGGGCGAGCGCGGCGGCCGTTTCCAGGATCGAGGTGCGCCCCGCCAGGTTCGCCCCCCGGCCGCCGGCCAGGATCCGGTCGGCCAGTTCCCGGTCCTCGGGCCCCCCCACGACCACGGGAAACGCGCCCCCGGCCTGCAACCGCCCGGCCAGCGCCCTCCAGTGCTCCTCGGGCCAGGCCTTGGTGGGCCACCGGGCGCCCGGAGCGAGCGCCACGAGCCGATCCGCACCGTCCCAGCCCGCAGCAGCGAAGAGTTCGCTCACCCGGTCGCGATGGGCCTCCCCCGGGTAAAGGCGTGGAAGCCGGCGGGTCCGGCGCACGCCCAGCCGGCCCAGCGCCGCGATGTACCGGTCCACCACGTGGGTGTCGTCCAGGAGGCCCGGCTTCCGGAGCCACACCGCGAGCCGCCGCCGCAAGGTTCCCTTGCGATACCGGGTCCACCGCGCCCCGGGGGTCAAGGCCCGAAGCGCCCGGGCGCGGAGCGTGCCGTGGAGGTCCACGATCCAGTCGTACCGTTCCCGCCGGATCTTGCGGGCGAGGCCCAAGAGGCCCTCCTTGGGGTCCCAGTCCACGCACCCCGCCACCCCCGGGTGGGTGAGAAAGATCTCCCGGAACGCTGGCTTCGTGAGAACGTGGAACTCGGCATCCGGGCGATCCTGGGCCAGGGCCTCCACCGCGGCGGTCGCGAGCACCGCGTCTCCAAGGGAGGAAAACCGGATGAGGAGAACCTTCACGAGAGCACCCTCTCGTATACCGAAAGAGTGCGCCGCGCCATGGTCCCGGGGCGAAACCGTTCTACCCGTTGGAACCCCGCCCGTACCCTCGCCGCCCTCGACTCCTCGTCCCGGAGGACCCGATCGATCGCCTCGGCCAAGGCGGCCGGGTTGCCCCGGGGCACGACCCACCCGGCGTCCCCCACCACTTCGACGTTCCCCGGAAGGTCGGAGCACACAATCGGGACCCCCAGCGCCATCGGTTCCTTCAAGGCGGCGCTCGAACCCTCGCCCGAAACGCTCGGCAGCACGGCCACATCGAGGCACCGCGTGAGGACGGGCGCGTCCCCTAGAAACCCGAGGAACCGACATCGGTCCAGCACCCGGCGGGCTCTTGCCAGTTCGCGGATCGCTGGCTCGAGGGGTCCCTCTCCGACGAAGACGCACACTAACCCCGGCCACTCCCTGAGGAGTCGCGGCAATGCCTCTACCAGAACCCGGTGCCCCTTCTGCTCGGTGAACGCGCCGACGACCCCCAACACCGGCCTCTCGTCCCGGACGCCCCAGCGACGAAGAACATCCTCCCGGTCTAACCTGTGCGCCCTCGCCCGGAGATCATCCACCTCGATGGCGGACGGTACCACCTCGACCGGGCAGACTGCGCCCGCCCGCCGCACCGATTCGGCAATTTCGGCGGAGACGGCGATCCAGGCGTCCGCTCTCCCGTACGTCAGGCGGAACCTCATTCCGGGACGCAGCGGGTACGAGACCCGCCTGTGGCACACCACCTTGGCCTCGCCCCTCCGCAAGGCGATGGCCAACGAGGAGGCCGCGTGGGCGTCGTGGGCGTGAACGAGATCCGCTCCCCGGCAGGCACGCCGCAGCGTCAGCCAAACATCTGGATTCCACCACCGACGCCCGGAAAGGGTCGTGACCGGGAGTCCGGCTTCGCTGCACCGCGCCGGCAGTCCTCCCTCCGGGGGCGCCACCACGACGCTGTCCACCCCCATGCGACGCAGTTCACGGTGGAGCAAAAAAACCTGCTGCTGCCCTCCCCTCCACCTGCCTCCGAGGTCCACGTGCACGACCTTCACGGGGGCCCCGCCCCTTCCAGGAGTTCCCCGGCGGCCCGAAGCACATCCTGGGGCCGGATGTCCAACATGCACCGGAAATGCCCCTTCCGGCACCGCCGGCCCCCGTGGAGCCCGCACGGGCGGCAGGAGACCTCGGCCTCCACCACC
>NZ_BAAHFQ010000077.1:0-15485 GCF_054681715.1 Deferrisoma sp. | reverse complement strand
CCTCCGATCGTGTAGGTGGTTCCAACCCACAGGATCGGCCGCATGGCGGCGACTCTTTCTTTGGAACCATGGCGATCATGTCGAAAGGGGTTGCTCGACCTCCACCCCCGGGCACCTAACGATTTGCCGGAAGAACCAAAAAGGATGACCCCCTGGCCTTTTTTCCCGGGAGGCGGTAACCTCTCCGCCCCGTCCTTCATCGAAGGGAGTGATCCATCCACCATGGCAGATAGGAGAGAACGATGATCGAGGTCACCGACACCGCGAGGGAAAAGCTCAAGGAATCCCTCCAGGAGCACGGCGAGAACCCCGCCGTGCGCATCTACATCTCGGGAATGGGGTGAGGCGGGCCCTCCTGGGGCCTGGCTCTGGATGAGCCCAAAGACGACGACACCGTGCAGGCTGAGGACGGGTTCCGCCTCGTGATGAACCAGTCGCTGCTCGCCCAGGTGGGCGGCGTGCGGGTCGACTACCTTTCGGGGCCCCTGCGCCGGGGCTTCGTGGTGAAGGCCCAGTCCCAGGGCGGGGCCGACTGCTCCTCGGGGTGCTCCGGCTGCTGAGCCGACCCGGCACCCTCGAAGGGAACCCTGAACCCCCGGGGCCGGCCCATTGCCGGCCCCGGGGTTTTTTCTTCACGGATCTTCCCCTAGGCGCCTTCTTCGGGTTGCCGGGATGCCGCGCCGGGGGCCGACTCGGCGCCCAAGCCGAACCCGGTAAAGCGCCGTCGTTTCCGGGTTTCGAGCGTCTCCGCCCGCCCAGTCTGCCCACCCCAAAAGACTACTTGCCGAGGAGGAAAGGGGGCACCGGCGGGCTTGGTTCCACCGGCACCAGCCATCCGGCGGCGAGGCACGCGGCTCCGGCTGCCAGGATGACCCAGGCCAGGGTCCGCTGGGCCCTGCCATGCCCTGGCCGGTCTTCTTTCTCCCATATCCACAGGAACGCGGCCAGGGCCACGAGCACCGCTCCCAGGGCCCACAGGGCGTAGCGCACCCCCTCGCTCACGGTTCGCGCCTCCGGAGGAGCACGACCCGGGGCCCCTTGCCGTACTCCCGCCGGCCGGCCGGCTCGAGGCCCAGGGCGGAGCCCCAGGTCTCGATCTCCTCGGCCGCGTAGGTCCGGCCCCGCTCGGTGGCCACCAGCATGTGGACCCCGAACAGGGCCGCAAACGGGGGCGCCGTGCGGTCCGGCTCCAGGAAGTGGTCGTGGACGGCCACGCAGCCCCCGGGGCGGAGCGCATCCCGGATGCGGACGAGAAGCGCCCGAACCTCGTCTTCCCCCAGCATGTGCAGGATCTGGCTCGCCCACACCGCGTCGTACGGCCCCCCCAGGGGATCGCGCAGGAAGTCCCCCTCGAGGAACGTGATCCGGTCGGCCCCGGGTTTGCCCGCCACGAACTCCCGGGCGATCCGGGAGGTGGGCGGGAGGTCGAAGTGATACGCCCGGAGCCCGGGCCAGCGGTTCACAAACGCCAGGCAGTAGTTTCCGGGGCCGGCCCCCAGATCGAGAAGGGTTTTCGCCCCGTCCAGGGGCAGGAGTTCGGCGACCCGCGGGGCGATGTCGCGGGTGATGTTCTCCATGCCCAGGATGAAGTGGCGAAGTCCCTCCTCGGAGGAGGGCAACTGCTGGGTTTTTCGCCGGAGGGCCGGCCGGCCCGTGCGCCAGGTGCGCTCGAGCCCCTCCCAGTCCTCCCAGGTGTTGTGGAGGTGCCGCAGGATCTCGCCCCGGTAGTCCGGGGAGCCCCGGGCGAGCCACCGAGCGGCCGGGGGCGCCAGGCCGTACCGGTCCCCGGCCTTGGTCAGGAGCCCCATGCCCACCAGGGCGTTCAGGCAGATCTCGGTGGCCCGGGAATCGAGCGCGAGCTTCGCGGCCGCTTCGGCCGCGGTGAGGGGGGCCTCGGCCACGGCGTCGAACACCCCCACGTCGAGGGCCACCAAGAGGAGCTTCGCCGGCTGAAACCCGGCGGCCATGTCGCGAAGTTCTTGAAACTCCATCGGGTCTTGCCTCCTTGAGGTCTATCGCTTCGGCCCCACTCAAGCCGTGCGAAGGTCCTGCCGGACGCGCGTGGGGAACCGAAGAAAGGCCATTTGTCCCGCCCGCCAACGCGAGCACCGGCGCCCACCCCGTGGCAGCGCTTCGCGAACAGGCCGCGCCTCGCGGCCTACGGAGCTTCCAAGGAAACGTCCGCCGGCGGCCTCTAGCATACCGAAACCCCAGGGGATCACAACGCGCAAAACGTGGTTGTTTTCACACACCGGGTTGCCTAGACTCTGCCCGGCCGTTTCGTCTCCGTTTCCTTTCCGAGGGTGTAGCCATGGATCCGCGCGAACAACTTTCCCGGTCCCTTCAGACCGCCTCCGCCGTGTTCGAGAACCCCGAGCGGCGCCGGCTCATCGCCGACGCCCTGGAGCGGCGCGAGGCCATCCCGCTCGCCACCGGGGCGCTTGCCACCTGGACCCCGCCCGAGTCCACGGGCCGGAGCCCGAAGGACACCTACATCGTGCGCCGGCCCGAGAACGAGGGCACGATCGACTGGTCGTCCCCGAACTGCATCCCGATGGACCCGGAGACCTTCGACCTCCTGTGGGCCGACGCCTGCCGGGTGCTGGCCGCAAAGGACCGGGTGTACGTGTGCGACCGGGTCGTGGGGGCCGACCCCGCCTACGCCCTTCCGGTGCGCACCGTCACGCCCCGGGCGCTCACGGCCCTGTTCAGCTGGACCATGTTCCGGCCGGTTCCCGAGGACATCGGCCGCAGCGCCTTCGCCGACCGGCCGTTCCTGCTCCTGAGCCTCCCCTACGACAAGGTGGACGCGTCCAGGTACGAGGGCCGGCTCCGCAAGCTCCCGGACGGCCGCACCTCCGACATGGCCATCGTCATGGACTTCGAGCGCCGGCTCGGGCTGGTGTACGGCTCGGCGTACTGCGGCACGAACAAGAAGCTCATGTTCACCGTGATGAACTACCTCCTGCCCGAGGTGGGGGTGCTGCCGCTCCACTGCTCCGCCAACGAGGGTAAGGCCGGCGACTGCGCCCTGCTGCTCGGGCTGTCGGGCACGGGAAAAACCACCCTTTCGGCCGATCCGGACCGGGCGCTCCTGGGGGACGACGAGCACGGCTGGAGCGACAACGGCATCGCCAACTTCGAGTACGGCTGCTACGCGAAGCTCATCAACCTTCGCCAGGACAAGGAGCCGGAGATCTGGCACGCGACGTTCCACGAGGCCGACCCTCTCGACCACGGGGCCATCGTGGAGAACCTCATGGTCTACCCCGACGGCACCTTCGACGTGGACGACGACCGGCTCACCCCCAACTCCCGAGCCGCCTACCCCCTCTCCTTCCTCACCAACATCAAGGACCCGCCGGTCAGCGGCCACCCCGACACGATCCTCTTTCTCACGGCCGACGCCAACGGGGTGCTGCCCCCGGTGGCCCGGCTGGACAAGAACCGGGCGATGTTCTGGTTCCTCATGGGATACACGAGCAAGCTCGCGGGCACCGAGACCGGGGTGGTGGATCCGGTGAGCACGTTTTCGCGCTTTTTCGGGGCGCCGTTCATGCCGCGGAACCCCGGGGACTACGCCCGGATGTTGGGGGAGAAGCTCGAACGCCACGGCACGAGGGTGTTCCTGGTCAACACGGGATGGAGCGGGGGGCCCTACGGCGAGGGGAGCCGGATGGACATCGCCCTCACCCGGGCCGTGGTGAACGCGGCCCTGTCCGGGGCCCTGGATGACGTGCCCTACCAGGAGGATCCGCTGTTCCACCTGGCCGTACCCACGGCCTGCCCCGGGGTGCCCCCGGAGGTCCTGGTCCCCAAGAACACGTGGGCCGACCCAGCCGCCTACGAGGCCCGGGCCCGGAAACTGGCCGAGGATTTCCGGCGCCATTTCGAGAAGGCCTACGGGGACAAGGCCATCGACCCGGCGGTGGCGGCCCAGTGCCCGGGGCGGTGAGGACGCAACCGGGAAACCCCGCTGGCCCTGTGGGGATTTACAACGCGGGGACGTACTAATACCAAATGTATTGCCGAGGGCGGGTGGGGGACTGGTTCCGGCCGGGCGTGGTGACGGCGCGGCGAGGTGAGAGGCCGCACCCGGCTTTCCACCAGCCCCCCACCCGCGGGTTTCCGTTGCAACGCCGGGGATCTGACAATACTTTCGTTGGTCTTAGTAACAGGGGGGCCCACCGCGGCAACAGGACCACGCACGATAAGCGCTGGAATCGCAGTGTGTTTTGGCCTTCTAGCCTCCCAGCGTTCCAGCGGACGTTGCTTGGCCGACCTCACGACCCACGGCAGTTGAGCCGGCAAAGAAAAAGGCCGGCCCTCACGGGGACCGGCCGAGCCAGCGGCTCAAATCGAACAGGAAGGGGGTGGTACAACCCCGCGATCAGTGGGCGAGAAATCCCCACGCCACAAGGGCGATGCACACGAGCCCCACCCCCAGGGCCGTGAAGCCCAGGAGCTGGCCGATCAGGTCCCACAGGGGAGGCGTGGGCTTCTCGGCGAGGGATTCCAGCTTGCCCTGCTTCTCCAGGCGCTCATACCAGCGCCGGCGCTCCTCCCACAGCTCGTACTTCGGCAGCCGGCCCCGGAAGATCACGGGATCCATGGGGAACTTGCCGGGTCGGAAGTGGGTGTTGAAGAAGTGCACCGTGAAGATGAACCCCGAGGCCAGGAGGGCCTCGTCGCTGTGCACGATGATGGCCACGTTGAACACCCACCCCGGCAGGAACCGCCCGAAAAACTCGGGGAACCACAGGAGCAGCCCCGACCCACCGATGGCGAACATCCCCCAGAACACCGCCAGGAAATCGAACTTCTCCCAGTAGGTCCACCGGTCGAAGGTGGGCTCGTGGCCCAGTCCGAAGAACCATCGCACCATGGCGGCGATGTCCTTGACGTCCTGCCAGTTGGGAAAGAGCGAGTCGGGGCCAAAGAGCTTCTGCCAGAACGTCTCCCCGGTGGGCTTTGCGAACAGGTAGTAGAGGATGTAGAGGAGGCAGGCGCCGAAGTACCCGAACGTGATCAGGGCGCAGATCCGGTGGATCCACCCCGCCTGATGGGGGCCGCCCAAGAGGCGCATCACGGCCGGGGCCCAGGCGGCATCGTGGAACTTGAGCGGCAAGCCCGTGACCACGAGACCCAGAAAGCTCACCATCATCGCCAGGTGCAGGATCCGGTCGAACCAGCTGAAGCGTTTGTAGGGCCTGAGCGGTTCGGGGATCTCCGAAAGCTCGTAGTGCCCCCGGAGGAGCCGCTCCCGGCGCTCCCAGTACGCGGCCCGCCACCACAGCAGAGTATGGAGCCAGAACACCGCGAACACCCCCACCAGGAGCGCGGTCATGAACAGCCAGGTGTAGTAGAGGACCGGGTAGTTTTCCTTGTCGCGGTGGTCGGCGTGGGGCAGGAACTGGGCGAACTGGATGGTCGAGCCCGGGTGGCAGGCCCCGCAGGTTTCGGCCAGGTTGTCCGGGTGGATGCTGGACCGGGGATCGCTCGGGGGAAGAATCTCATGGGCTCGGTGGCAGTCGGCGCACCCGGCGGCCAGCGCCGACCCGAGGGCTTCCACCTTTCCGTGGTAGCTCTCCTCGTACGTTTTGACGGCGATGGTGGGCACGCCGTTTCGGCGCATCATCTCTTCGTCGGCGTGGCACCGGTGGCAGGTCTCGGTGTGGAACTCGCGGTACTCGTGGGTGTTGGGGTCGCCCAGTTCCTCGATGCGGTGGAGCCCGTGACAGTCGTGGCAGGCCGCCGAGTCACGGTTTCCCGCCGCCACGGCCTTTCCGTGGACGCTTTCCTGGTACCCTTCCGCGTCGTGGCAGACGGAGCACACGGCCACCACCCGGTTCTTGTCCCCCTCCCATTTCGTGAGGGAATGCACATCCGAGTGGCAGTCCGCGCACCGGATGTCGTTCATCATGTGCACCGAGGCGAAGTGTTCGCGCCCCTCGTCCGGGTGACACCGGTGACAGGTCTCGACCTTCTCCTGGGTCTGGGAGCCGCAGGTCTCGTGCTCCTCGATGTCAATCACGTCGAAGTGGCAGCTGTTGCAGGCGTTTCGGCCGTGCACCGAGGCGGAATACGCCTCGTAGTCGATCTCCGAGTGGCACTCCACGCACTGGCTGTCGTCCACCGACGCCCGGGCCGGGCCCGGAACCGAGGCCCATGCCGCGATCAAACCCCACACGATCCCTCGAAGCCAACGCTTGTGCATCATGGCAACTCCCCCATCCTGGAAGATGAAGATAAGGAATCCGACGGCAATATCCGACGCTGCGGCGGGCTGTTCCGAATCACCTCCTTTCCGACCCGCCCTGGGTGTGTAATCGTTCACGAGCGCCCCTAGGAGACCACCCGGGAGATTTCCCGTCAAGATCGCAAGAATTCCCAAAGTTTGTTTCAGGAGCTCGCAAAAAAGCGAAACGCGAAACGGAGTGAAACGGGATGTTTCACCCCCCGGTGGTCCGCCCCGGAGTTGACCCTGAACCGGCCCCGGGGCTAGGGTAGGCGGCCGTTTTTCCCGAAACGAGATCCGGAGCCCACATGCCCACCGGACCAGAGCTTCCCCCGCCCCTCGGAGCCGTCCACGCCCCCGAGGCGGCCGCCCGCCTGTGGGCCGGCCTTCGGGGCCGGCCGGCCTTCGCCTGTGTGATCGGTTCCACCGACACGGCCGAGATCCCGGGGATCTCGGCGGCCGGGGCCACCCCCGAGAAGCGCCGGTACACGGCGGCCCTGGACAGCGAGTTCCTCCTGTTCGGGCGGCCCCTGAGCCTGCCGGAGATACCCCGGAACCCCCTGGGCCCCCCCAGCCCGGTCGTGATCACCCGGGCCGCCCTGGAAGCCCTGGGGGTGACGGCGCTCATCGTGGACGCCGGAACCCGGGTTCCGCCCCAGACCCCCCGCCTCGTCCTCGGCGGGGTCCCGGGGCGGTGCATCACCACCGGGAGGGCCCTCGACCTTCCCGAGGGACTGCGCGACCGGGCCCGGGCCGCCGGCGCGTATCTCGCCTCGACGGCCCCCTGGCTCATCCTGGCCGAATGCGTGCCCGGGGGCACCACCACGGCCCAGTCGCTCCTGGAGGGGCTCGGGATCCCGGCCGGGGGCCGGGTGTCGTCGTCCATGCCCGGCGGGAACCACGACCTCAAGCGCAAGGTGGTGGAGCAGGCCCTCAAGGCGGCGGGACTGCGGCCGGGCGCGACGGGCCGCGAGGTGGCGGCGGCGGTCGGGGACCCGATGCAGCCGGTGGCGGCCTGGATCGCCCTCGAGGCGAGTCTGCGGGTGCCGGTGGTCTTGGCCGGCGGCACCCAGATGGCCGCCGTGGCCGCCCTGGCGCTGCGGTTCTGGCAGGAGGGGCAGCCCGGGGCCCCGGAACGGCTGAGCCTCGCCACCACCCGGTGGGTGGCCGAAGACCCGGCCGCCGATCTGGCGGGGCTGCTGGGCCACCTGCCCCTGGAGGTTCCGGCGGTCCATTGCGGGCTCGATTTTTCGGGGAGCGCGCTGCCCGGACTGCAACGGTACGAGGAGGGGCTCGTGAAGGAAGGCGTGGGCGCGGGCGCGGCAGCATGCGCGGCCTTCGCGGCCGGCATGGAACACGACGCCCTCGTCCGGGCCATCGAGGAGGTGGTGCGTGGTCTCCCGCCGGCCTGAGGCCTGGCCCCAGGACCACGGGGGCGACGTGTGGGGCCGGCCGGAGGGCACGCGGATCCTGGACTTCAGCGCCTCCATCAACCCCTACGGACCCCCTCCGGGGCTCTGGGAGGAGCTCGGCCGGGTCTGGCCCCGCATCGTCCACTACCCCGACCGGGGGTGCCGGGGGCTGCGGGCGGCCCTGGCCCGTCGGTTCGGCGTTTCTGAAGAGGAGATCCTGCCAGGGAACGGCTCGGCCGAGCTCATCGACCTGGCCCTTCGGGCGCTGGTGCCGGCGAGGCTCGTGTGGTGCCCGCCGGATTTCAGCCTGTACGTCCAGTTTGCTCCGGCCGGAACCGCCTTCGTCGAGGTTCCGCGCCAGGCCGCCCGGGGGTTCCGGGTGGACTTCGGCCGGCTGGCCGAGGTCGTGGCGCCGGGCGACCTGGTGGTGTTCTCGAACCCGGGAAACCCGGCGGGGTGCCGGGAGCCGCCCGATGAGATCCTTCGCCTCGCCCAGCACTGCCGGGAGCGGGGGGCCGTGCTCCTGGTGGACGAGGCGTTCATGGACTTTTGCCCGGACCAGGGCGTGCTCGGCCGGGCCGCCGACGGCGCGGGGCTCCTCGTCTTGCGGTCGCTTACGAAATTTTACGCCCTCCCCGGCCTGCGGCTCGGGTTCCTGGCCGGCCCTCCCGACCTCGTGGGGCGGATCGGCCGGCTCCAGGTGCCCTGGTCGGTGAACACGCTGGCCCAGGCGGCCGGCGCGTACTGCGTGGCCCAGACGGACTGGGAGCAGGAGACCCGCGCGGCCATCCTCGGGGAGGCCGAGCGGTTCCGGGAACGGCTGGGCCGGCTTCCGGGGGTCCGTCCTCTGCCCCCGGCGGCCAACTACCTGCTCGTGGAACTCCTCCCGCCAGCTCCCTCGGCCACCGCCGTCTACGAAGCCCTGGCGCGCCAGGGGCTCCTGGTACGCCACTGCGGGAGCTTCGGCCTGGGGGACCGGTTTCTGCGGATCGCCGTGAGGCGGCCCGAGGAGGACGACGAGCTGCTTCGGGCCCTGGAGGGGATCCTCGGCGCCCGGAGGGCCGCGGGATGACCGGGTTCGGCCCCGGCCACCTCCTCGCCGCCTGGCTTCTCGACGCCGCCTTCGGGGATCCGGCCTGGATCCCCTGGCCCCACCCGGTCGTAGCGATCGGCCGGGCGATCTCGCGGCTCGAGGCGAAGCTCTACGCGGCCGACGGCGCCCTGTGGCGGGGCGCCGCCCTCTGGGCGGCCGTGGTGGTCTCGGCCTTTGGCGCGGCCTGGGGGCTATGGCGGCTGGCCCATTGGGTTCACCCGGCCCTGGGCGGGGCCGTCGGGGTCTACCTGGCGTACGCCTGCCTGGCCACCCGGGCCCTCGCCCAGGAGGCGCGCGAGGTGGGACGGCTGGTTCGACGGGGGCGCATCGAGGCCGCCCGGCGGTGGCTCGGCCGGATCGTGGGGCGGGACACCGCCGCCCTCCCCCCTCCCCAGATCCTCCGGGCCGCCGTGGAAACCGTGGCCGAGAACGCCTCCGACGGGGTGGTGGCCCCTCTCTTCTACCTGGCCCTCGGGGCGGCGTTCGGCTGCGGCCCGGCCTTGGCCGTGGCCTACAAGGCGGTGAACACGCTGGACTCCATGGTGGGGTACCGGAACCCGCGCTACGAGCGGTTCGGCCGGGTTAGCGCCCGGGCCGACGACGTGGCAAACTGGATTCCGGCCCGCCTAACCGCGGTTCTCGCGGCCCTGGGCGCCGAGATCCTGTGGGGCAGGGGCCGGCGCGCGCTCCGGGTCGCCTGGCGGGACGGCCGGCTCCACAAATCGCCCAATGCCGGGTTTCCTGAGGCCGCCTTCGCGGCGGCCCTGGGGGTGGAACTGGGCGGGCCGGCGCGCTACGGGGGCGTGCTCCGGGCGAGCCCCCGCCTGGGCGACCCGGGGCCCCTTCCGGGGCCGGAACACCTGGATCGCGGCCTTCGACTCCTCTGGGTGGTGTCGGCTCTGGCCGCGACGGGTGGCGCGGCTTCTCTCCTTCTGGTTTCACCGTAGGCAATCGGCAATGGCCCGACCCGACGACCTCACCTACCGCGAAAAATATCTGCGGCTCGTGGACGAACTCGACGCGAAGGAGCGGGAGTGGGCCGCCCTGGGGGAGCGGGTGCGCCGGATGCTGACCCACCTCTCCATCGTGGCCGAGGGCCCGTCCACCCCCGAGATCTCGGCCGCTTTGGCAGAGATCCGCGACGACCTCAAGGCCGGTCTCGACTTGGCGCAGGTCGAGGAGAAGGTCGAGGCCCTCAAGGAGCGGGTTCTCACCGAGACCCGGTGGGCCGAGCCCGGCGGGGGAGGCCCTCCGGTGCACCTCGTGCTGATCCACCTGCTGGAGCGCCTGCCCCTGCCCCCGAAGTGCGCCGA
Organism: Deferrisoma sp.; assembly: GCF_054681715.1. NCBI lineage: Bacteria > Pseudomonadati > Thermodesulfobacteriota > Deferrisomatia > Deferrisomatales > Deferrisomataceae > Deferrisoma > Deferrisoma sp. Next base: position 5,429 of record NZ_BAAHFQ010000077.1, on the reverse strand, counting down.
CGAGGCGCTGCGGCTTATCGAGCGGTTCGAGCCGGGGATCCCCCCCGACGAGCTGCCCGACGCGATCGACGCCGTCGCGGGCCTGGTGTACCGGATGCAGGCGGCGGTGGCCGACGAGAAGGCCCAACTGGAGACCCTGCTCCAGGAGATGGCCGAGCGGCTCCGGCTCATTGACCAGGGGCTCCTGGGGACCTGGGAGCGGTCGAGGGAGGGGTTTGCCGCCACCCGCCGGCTGGACAGCGCGGTCCGCCAGGAGATGCGGGGCCTGGCCGAGCGAAGCGCCGGCGCGGCCGATGTGGCCACCCTGCGCGACTGGATCCGGGGCAGCCTGGAGGCGATCGAACGTCACCTCGAGGCCCACCGGAAGGCCGACGAGACCCGGGAGGAGGAGCTCCGGGCCGAGGTGGAGCGGCTGCGCCGGGCGGTGAGCCGCCTCGAGGAGGAGGTCGAAACCCACCGGGAGCGGGCCCGGGAGGCCCGGGAGCAGAGCCTGCGGGACCCCCTCACGGGGTGCTTCAACCGGCTCGCGTACGAGGAGCGGGCCCGGGCCGAGGAGGCCCGGTGGCGCCGGTACGGCAGCCCGCTTTCGGTCATCGTGCTCGACGTGGACAAGTTCAAGGGCATCAACGACCGGTTCGGCCACCGGGCCGGCGACAAGGTCCTCAGGGCCATCGCCCAGATCGCCGGGTCCCAGATCCGGGAAGTGGACTTCTTCGGCCGGTACGGGGGCGAGGAGTTTGTGGTGCTGCTGCCCGAAACCCCGCTGGAGGCCGCGGTCAAGGTGGCAGAGAAGATCCGCCGAAGCGTCGAGGCGTTCCGGTTCCATGCCCGCGGCGAGCCGGTACCCATCACAGTTTCCTGCGGGGTGGCCCAGTTCCGGCCGGGGGACACGGCCGCCTCGGCGTTCCAGAGGGCCGACGAGGCCCTCTACCGAGCCAAGGAAGGCGGCCGAAACCGGGTCGAAACCGGCTGACCGCGGCCCTTGGGCCACCGTAATCCGGGGCAAGGAGTTCCGTGGGCATGGACCACGTCATCCGGCAGAACAAGGTCACCAAGCAGTGGGTCATCTTCGCCCCCTCCCGCAGGCGGCGCCCCTCCGATCTTAGGGAGGCCCCGGCGCGGAGCGATTCGCCTGCGGACGCCCAGCACGACCCCTCCTGCCCGTTTTGCCCGGGCAACGAGGAAGCCCTGGGCGCGGTGGTCGAAGAACTCCCCGGGCCGCCCCCCCACGGATGGCGGACCCGCGTCATCCCGAACAAATACCCGGCCCTTTCCCCCGGGTTGGACGCCCGGAGGTTGCAGGTGGGGGCGTACCTTGCCGTGGGGGGACACGGCCGTCACGAGGTGATCATCGAAAGCCCGACCCACAACAGAGACATCCCCGACATGGAACCGGAGGAGGTTCTCGCCGTTGTCGACACGTACCATCGCCGACATCGGGAGTTGATGGCTCGGGATGACACCCTGCTCACCCTCACCTTTCGCAATCGGGGCCCCGGGGCGGGGGCGTCCATGGCGCACCCCCACTCGCAGGTCATCTCGCTTCCGGTAGCCCCGCCCTACGTCCGGTGGCGGGAGGAGGAGGCGCAGCGGTATTTCGACGAATGGGGCCGGTGCTGTCTGTGCGACACGGTGGCGGAGGAGTTGCGAGTCGGGGAGCGGCTGGTGCTGACCGACCCGGCGTTCGTCGCGTTCGTGCCCTTCGCGGCCGAGACCCCGTGCGAGATCTGGATCGTGCCCCGGCGCCACCAGGCGGACTTCGTGGAACTGGAGGAGTCCGAAAAGGCCCTTTTGGCGCAGATCCTACGGGAGAGCCTTCGGCGCGTCGCCACGGCACTCGGGCGGCCCGACTACAACTATGTGATCCATTCGTCCACCCAGTACCGGGTGGGGGAACCCCACGTCCACTGGTATCTTCAAATCCTGCCCCGACTCACCCGGCGGGCCGGGTTCGAGATCGGCACCAACGTCGCGATCAATCCGTCGCTTCCGGAGGAGGATGCCCGGCTGCTTCGGGGGTGCGCCCCAGGGGACCATTGACCCGGGAGGGGGCAGAACTTATCGTACGCGGGCCCGAATCCTTGGACGGAACTCGGCTCCCTGAACGCTCAGGGCTTCGGCTGCGTAACCCGCGGGCCGAAGGCCCGGGCCCGGCTCCCCGCCGACCCCCGACCTGGTCCGTGCGGTCGTCCGGCGTCGGGCACCTGGGCGAACCGGTGCGGCGGGTTCCCGGCTGGGTCGAGACCGGGGTGGCGTTTGCGCTTTTGAGCGTTCCAGCCTTCTCGCTTTCTGGCCTGCGAAGGGGGTGTCCCATGGCGATCCGTTCGGTGGAAGATCTCGAGGTTCAGGGAAAGCGGGTGTTCGTGCGGGTGGATTTCAACGTGCCCCTCAAGGAGGGCCGGATCACCGACGACACACGGATACGGGCGGCGCTTCCCACCCTGCGCCACCTGCTCGACCGGGGCGCCGCCCTGGTGGTGGCGAGCCACCTGGGCCGGCCCAAGGGGGCCCCGGACCCGGCCTACTCCCTGGGCCCGGTGGCCGAGCGGCTGGGGGAGCTCCTGGGCATGAGCGTGTTCCTGGCGCCGGAGGTCGTGGGCCCCAAGGTGGAGGAACTCGCCCGAAACCTCGAACCCGGCGAGGTGCTCCTGCTGGAAAACGTGCGGTTCCACCCCGGGGAAACCAAAAACGACCCGGAGCTCTGCCGCCAGCTCGCGGCGTTGGCGGAGGCCTACGTGAACGACGCCTTCGGCACCTGCCACCGGGCCCACGCCACCACGGCCGGCATGGCCGCCCTGTTCCCTCCCGACCGAAAGGCCGCCGGATTCCTGCTCTTCCAGGAGATCCGGGCGTTCGAACGGGTGCTCCGGGCGCCCGAGCCCCCCTACGTGGCGGTGCTGGGCGGGGCCAAGGTGAGCGACAAAATCGGGGTGATCCGAAACCTTCTGCCCAGGGTGGACCGGCTGCTCGTGGGCGGGGCCATGGCCTACACCTTCCTGCGGGCCCGGGGCATCCCCGTGGGGGACTCCCTGGTGGAGGAAGACAGGGTGGGGCTCGCGGCCGAACTCCTCGCCGAGGCCGAGAAGCAGGGCAAGGAGATCGCGCTCCCGTCCGACCACGTGATCGCCCGGGACCTCTCGGCCGGGGCGGAGACGCGAACCACCGAAGGGGCCGAAATCCCGGCCGGGTGGAGGGGGGTGGACATCGGCCCCAAGACCCGAACCGCGTACGCCGAGGCGATCGAGAAGGCCCGTACCGTGGTCTGGAACGGGCCCATGGGCGTCTTCGAGATCCCTCCCTTCGCCGAGGGCACCGTGGCCGTGGCCCGGGCCGCGGCCGAGTCCTCGGCCTTCACCGTGGTGGGGGGGGGCGACAGCGTGGCCGCGGTGAACCAGGCCGGGGTCGCCGACCGGATCTCCCACATCTCCACCGGCGGCGGCGCCTCGCTCGAGCTCCTCGAGGGGAAGACCCTCCCGGGGATCGCCGCACTGGAAGCGTCCGAGTAACGCCTGGCTGGGCGGCGAGGCTGCGGGGCGGCTCGGCGGCCAAAACCCTCTGGGCATTTCGGCGCCGGTCCCCGGCCCGAGGCATGGGAGCGCCTTCCTTCTCAGGCGTCAGTATTCGGCCGACAGAAGTCAGGGGCTCTCCGCCGTGGTCTGGTTGCCGACTCCCGACGGAGCCGCAACCGCTGGGGTGAGGACAGCGAAGCTGACGTTACGAACGTATCTAGCCTCCCAGCCTCCCAGCGTCCTAGCTTTCTAGCTTTCCAGCCTTCCAAGGAGTTTCCCATGCGCAAGCCCCTCGTGGCCGGCAACTGGAAGATGCACAAAACGGTGTCCGAGGCCCGGGCCCTGGCGGAAGGGGTCGTGGCCGGCGTCCGGGATCTCACGGGCGTGGAGGTGGCCGTGGCCCCGCCGTTCACGGCGCTCTCGGCCGTGGCCCAGGTGCTCGACGGCTCGCCGGTGCGGCTCGGGGCCCAGAACGTCCACTGGGAGCTCGAGGGCGCGTACACGGGCGAGGTTTCGGCGCCCATGCTCGCGGAACTCGGGGTCGCCTACGTAATCGTGGGCCACTCCGAGCGCCGTCGGGATTTCGGGGAAACCGACGACTTGGTGGCCCGGAAGGCGGGGCGGGTCCTGGGGGCGGGCATGACCCCGATCGTGTGCGTGGGCGAAACCCTCGACCAGCGCGACGACGGCCGGGCCTTCGAGGTGGTGGAAACCCAGATCCGGGCGGGCCTCGGGCCCCTGGGCCCCGAGGATCTGCGGCGGGTGGTGGTGGCCTATGAGCCCGTGTGGGCCATCGGCACAGGCCGCTCAGCCACGGCCGAACAGGCCCAGGAGATGCACGCCCACATCCGCTCGGTGCTTGAAGGGATCGGGGGGCCGGAGGCGGCGGAGACGGTGCGGATCCTCTATGGCGGGAGCGTCAAGCCCGACAACGCGGCGGAGCTCCTCGGGCAGCCCGACGTCGACGGCGCCCTGGTGGGCGGGGCGAGCCTCCAGGCCGAGGCGTTTGCATCCATCGCCCGAAGTGCGGTATAAGGTGCGTTTCGATCCTCTTGGAACGGGACCGACGACATGTATACGGCGTTGATCATCCTCCACGTGCTTGTAAGCTTCATCCTGGTGGGCATCGTGCTCCTCCAGCAGGGCAAGGGTGCCGACATGGGCGCCGTGTTCGGCGGATCGAGCCAGACCCTGTTCGGGAGCTCGGGCGGGACCACCTTCCTCGGCAAGCTCACGGCGGCCGCGGCCGGCGTGTTCATGCTCACCTCCCTGGGCTTGACCTATATGGCGAGCCATCGGTATAAGGTGAGCGTGGTGCCGGATCAGCCGGCGGCCACGGCGCCGGCCCCTGAAGCGCCCGCCCCGGCCGAGCAGCCGGCGCAGCAGCCCGCGGGGCAGCAGTAGCACGACCGAAAATCGAATCCGTGCCCAGGTGGTGGAACTGGTAGACACGCTATCTTGAGGGGGTAGTGGGGCAATCCCGTGCCGGTTCGAGTCCGGCCCTGGGCACCAGTTGATCCAAAAGGGGAGCCGAGAGATCGGCTCCCCTTTTGCTATGCCGGAAACACGGCATTGCGTCCGGGGTGTCGGTTCCCCTGCCCCCCTGTGCCGCCCCCGGGTGGCAGGCCCCTCGCCCCTGCGGGTGGAGGGGGGTGGTGCCGCGAGGCAGCCGGGGCGGCGTCCCCTCACCCGACTTTGACAGTTGCTGGGGACATCGGGGTGGTTCTGACGAGCAGATTTCGCATGAATAGGGCCTTGTGCGGTTGTGAAGGCTGGGTGTTGGGCCAAAATGCCTAGATACATGGATTGTGGAGTGCTCGTTGACTAAAGGATTTGCAGTCCGCTATAGTCGCATACATGTACCTGCGACAAACCCGCCAGAAACGGGCCGATGGCTCCTACCTCGTCCACCTGCAACTG
>NZ_BAAHFQ010000076.1:0-15563 GCF_054681715.1 Deferrisoma sp. | reverse complement strand
CTCGACCGATGCCCCGGCACACCCCCCGGTACCCCCGTCGACGCCAACGGCTGCCCCAGGGACTCCGACGGTGACGGCGTCGCCGACAACCTCGACCGATGCCCCGGCACACCCCCCGGTACCCCCGTCGACGCCAACGGCTGCCCCAGGGACTCCGACGGTGACGGCGTCGCCGACAACCTCGACCGATGCCCCGGCACACCCCGCGGCACCCCCGTCGACGCCAACGGCTGCCCCAGGGACTCCGACGGTGACGGCGTCGCCGACGCCGAGGACGAGTGCCCCGACACGCCGAGGGGCGCGCCCGTCGATCGGAAAGGATGCCTGAAGGACTCCGACGGCGACGGGCTCACGGATTGGGACGAAACCCAAAAGTATCGCACCGATCCGAACAACCCCGACTCCGACGGCGACCGCCTCAGCGACGGCCGGGAGGTTTTGAAACTGGGAACGGATCCCCTCCGGGTGGACACCGACGGCGGATCCGTGGCGGACGGCGTCGAGGTGCTGGACAACCACACGAACCCCCTCGACGCCTCGGACGACGTCCCCGAGGTCGAAACGGTCGAACTCAGGATCAACTTCGACTTCGACTCGGCCGAGATCAAGCCCCGGTACTACCCCGAAATCGAGAAGGTGGCGGAGTTCTTGAAAGCCCACCCGGATTACAACGTGATCATTGAGGGCCACACCGACAGCATGGGGACCGAGGAGTACAACATCCGGCTGTCGGCCCGGCGGGCCAACGCGGTGGCCAAAGTGCTCACCGACCGGTACGGCATCTCCCCCGACCGCATCACGGTGCAGAGCCTTGGCGAAAGCCGGCCCATCGCCCCCAACGACACGGAGGAAGGGCGAGCACAAAACCGCAGAATCTACGCCTATATGGAAAAAGCAGAGTAGGGCATCTGCGAAGGGGGGCCGGCCCGGGTCGGCCCTCCTTTGCATCGTTTCCGGCATCGCGGTTCCCCTTTTGGAACCCGCTGAACCTTGCTCCTCAAGTCTCCCCCGCACTTGGCCGATCTTCCCGGTGGCACGCGTCGTGCACTGAACGGGAGCGCGTCTCCTCCGAGACGCAGCGGCGCGAGGCCCCGAAGGGAACCTCCGCGCGCCGTTTTCACCCGCGGGTCCATCATATGCCCGGGGCCCGCACAACGCCACGGAGGTGCGGCATGAAACACGGAAGGTACGTGACGGCGGGGCTTGCGGCGATGCTGCTCATGGCCGCAACCGGGGAAGCGCTCGCGGACAGGCTGGATATCCAGAAGGCCGAACTTCGATCGGGAGGAAAGGTGCTGGTGGTCGAGGGCACCGCCGACCAACCGGGGGAGGTGGTGCTCGTGAAAGACGCCGAGTCGCGGCAACTTCTCGGCGGCGCGGTGGTCCGGAACGACGGCAAGTGGCTGCTCAAGATCCGCAATCCCGGTTGCCGGCCGGCCGAGGCACTCGCGGTCTGCGGCAGTGCCAGCGACCGCGAACCCGTAGAACTCCGGGGAAACTGAGCTCGAGAAGTATCGGGGGGCACCGTCTGCGAATCGCCCCCCTGCTCCGGTCGCGCGGCACGCCCGCTCCCCCCGCGAAGAGGCGGGACGAGGGCGGTGCCGGGACCCGGGAGGAAGGATTCACCGACACGGGGGCCGAGCCGGACCGGACCGGTGGTCCCCACCGGGGCGCAAATGCTCTACGTCTTCGCCGTGCCCGGGCGCCCTTCCGGCGTCACCGGCCGAGGGTTCGGAGGAAACACCCGAACCCCGTCAAATCGTTATCCTCGTCCCCGCTCGGCGCGGGCGCCGGCGATTCTTCGGCGGCCGCCGATTCCCCCCCGGACCCTTGCTCCGCGGCGGAGATCACCACCGTGGCCTCGACCGGCGGCGAGGTCAGCGAACCGTCGCTCACCGAAAAGGTGAAGGTGTCGGTGCCGACCACGCCCGGGGCCGGAGTGTACCGAAACAGCCCCTTCTGGGGGTCCAGAAGCTCCACCTGCCCAAGGCTCGGGGCATCCACGATCGCAAACTCCAGGGCGCCCCCTTCCGGGTCGCTCGCGAGCAGAAAGCCCACCACGGGAACCCCCTGGGTCGTCGAAAACTCCACGGGTTCACCCGCCGGCGCGTCGTTTCTGGCGGCAATGAGAACGATCACGGTCGCCTTGTCCGATGCACCGTCGGGGTCCGCGGCCTCGTACCGGAACAGGTCCGTTCCCGTGGCGTCCGGAGCGGGGGTGTACACGTAGAGGCCCGCCCCTTGGTCCAGGAGCTCCACCGTTCCCTTGGAGGGCCCGGCCACCACGCGGAACCGCAGGGTATCCCCGTCCGGGTCTTCCGCGTCGAGTTGCGCCGTTGTCGCCTCGTCCTCGGCCACGAGCAGCACCATGTTGTGGGCGTCGGGGGGAGCGTTCTTTTTTGGAGGGGGCGCGGCCCCGAGAAGGCTTGCCGCGTACGCGAGCACGTTCGGGGCGTAGACCTCCTGGAATCGCTGGCTCACTCCCGGGGGCCCCCGCCCCGCCAAGTAGAAATCCAGAGGAATGCTTGAGTAGATCACCCACCCCTGCCCGTAGGGGTAGGCGAAGGTCACCACCTGGTCGGGGTTGCCGTTCGAAAGGAGCGGAACCGCCCCCGCGGGAAGCGTGGCCAACTCGGCGTAGCCGTGGTTGGAAAAATTGCCGCCGTCCAGGGAGTCGTCGTCCAGTTGCCCGCCCGGACCGTCGGTGACCAGAGTGCCCGGGGTCAGAATGTCGATCTGGGCCCCGAAACTCCGCACGAACGCGATCCCCGAACCGCCCGGGAGAACCGAGGCGGCCCCGGTCACGTACCGGTCGTGCAACACGAGCACCTTGCCCCCCCGAACCGCGTCCTCCACGTCCTGGAGATGGGCCAGATACTCGGCCCCGTAACCGACGTTCGAGGGATTCTGGACAAACAGGACGTCCACACCCGCCATGGCCGCCGGACTCAGATCACTCAGCGCCGCCTGGTCCCATCCGGCCGCCCGGATCGGGGGTTCCTGGGCCGGCACACCCTCACCGGCCGACATGTCGTAGTACCCGACCACGACCGCGTGAACGGGTGTCATCCCCCACAGGGGCGCCAGCAAGGCCGCCCAAAGCGCGGCCGCCCGGATCGTTCCTCTCCGCCTCCCTCTGTCCATGTCCGCATCCCCTCGTGAAAAGGCACCGGTCCCAGGATGGCCCCAACCGCGCGCCCCGGCCGTGGTTTTGGGGGCCCCACGGCTCTTACCAAGTTGACCGGTCCGTGTCAACCGGCGTCATTTTGGCTTTCTCCTTGGTCCCCCGTCGATGGAAGACGCCCTATCGCGCCGGGCCCGACGAGGGTACCCGGTAGATCCGGGCGTCTTCGTCCTCATACACCCGTTCCAGACCGCTTCGCTCGGCGCTCTTCCACACCGCACGGAACCGGGGGGAGGCCACGAGATACCGGCAGCCGAAGTCGCCCAGGTGTTCGGCCAAGGCCGCCGACTTCCCCTTGGCGATGAACTCCCATCGGTTGTAGAGCTCGGGTTCGTAGTAATAGAGGTAGTTCGGGTCGAGGCCCACCACGTACCGGTTTTTCCGGTTGTGGAAGAACAACATCGGAAACCGGTCCCAGTCCACGTTGAACACAACCTCCCCCTCGCCCGTGTTGCGTTCGAGCCAGCCCGACACCCCGGCGAACAGCGTGCGGGGCTTGGCGAAGCTGGGCAGGCGCACGAGTTGGGGCCCGTTGATCCCAACGGCCGCCAGGAGCACGACCACGGGCCAGCGGGGGTCCCGGAGACCCCGGCCCGCCAGCGAGGCGGCCGCAAGGACACAAAGCGCCGGGGCGTACTCCACCCACCGCCGGGCCGTGGCGTAAAACAAGAGCGTCGCGCCGGCCCACAGGACCGCCGGGTGGCCCGCCACCCCCCGCCAGCCCAGCCTGCGCCATTCCATGGCGGCGGCCCCGCAGAGCGCGGCAAGCGGCACCGCCATCTGCCGACCGAACTCCATCACCCCGGGCGCCCCCCACTCGGCCCCCACCCACACGGTTTCCCGCTGCAGAAACACCCGCTCGAAATTGAAAAGGTACGACTCCACGTTCAAGGGAAAATACGGGTTCACAACCACGGCGAACGCCGTGCCCCCCGCCAGCGCCGCCAGCGTCCCCCACCGAACCCGCCGGCCGTGCCGGACTGCCTCGGCCACGGCCCAAAGCGCCCCCAAGAGCAGCAACACCGAGAACCCGTCGTAGAGCCACACGTACACCGCCGCCACGGCGGCGAGCGGAACCTTGCGGTTTGTGCACAGCAGGTACGCGCCCGCGAGGAGCAGGGCCAGCGACTGGCTCTGCACCCGGGGCATCTCCATCCGGAGCACGAACCCGCTGGACGACACCGCCAGAAGCGCCACCCAGAGCCCCGGTCGCCGGACCCCGAGGCCCCGCACCACAACGAAGAAAACCGCGAGTGCCCCCCCAGCGTAAAACGCGGCCGAAACCTTGGCGCCGGTCAACAGATCGGGGAAGAATGTGAACGGCACCTGGAGCAGGTGCGAAAGCCAGTGGTGGTCCCGGTACACCTCGGCGTGCACGCTGAACGGCAGCCACGGCAGGGACCGTACGACCCAGCGCCCCCTCATCAGTTCCGCGAAGCGGATGTGAAAGAACCCGTCGTTCCCGTACAGTCCGTCGGTGGCGAACTGGATCGCCCACACGAAGGCGACGGCCCCGCCCAGGAGAGCCCAGTCCGTTCGGGAGATGGGGCCGGGCCCCTGCGGAGGGGGGGCCGCGGCCGGGCCCGGGGCGATCGGACCCGGACCCGCGCCGGCCCCCACCGCGATCTTCCCCTTACCGCTCGGGCCGGTCGAACGCACCGACCACCCGACCGAAGGCGGCGACGGCCCCGGCCCAAAACAGGTAAACGCCCGTCATTTTGCAAACCTCCTCCAACCCCTCCAGACGGTACTTCCACCATACGGCGGCTTCCCGGCCCAGCCCCATGCGGAGGAGAATCCGCCGATCCTCGGTAACCCCGTCGAGCACCAACATGATCCCCGCCAGGAGCACCGCCAAGGCCCACCACCGCAGGGTCCCCCGGTAGCGGCGCCGCAACCCTCGGGCCAGGGCGAGAGACACGGCCAGCGCCACCCCGGCCGCAAGCAGGAGGACGGTCCCGATCTCCTCGCCCGCCAGGCTCCGCCGCGTCCCTAGACCCGCTCGAAGCCAGGCGCCGAACCTCTCGTGGAACGAAAACGCGTCATCTGCGGCCGCGGCCGCAAACCAGGCCGAAAGCCACCAACCGAGCCGGCGTTCACCCGTGCTCCCTCGCCCCATGCCCGCAAGGGCTGCCGTGGCGCACCACAGGGTCACCGCGGTGCCGAACAGGCCGCCCGCGGTCAGCCACGTCCCCACGCGCCCCTCCCCGAAGTACCGGTGTGGCACGGGCCATCCGGCCACGAAGAGCCACACCGCGGCCACCCCGCCGAACCCCGCAAGAGCCGCCGGGGTCCAACGAAGGGGGAAACACCCCGCGCGCTCCCCCTCGGGAGGCCGGGTCATTTGCCACCCGTTTCCGCTGCCCCCACCTTCTTCGCCACGCCCTGAGCGACGGCCCAGATCTCGCGCTTCGTGAACGCCTTGCTCCCCTGTTTCACCTCCGAAAGGACCGCCCGGTCCCCCTCGGGTCGAAACAGGTAGCGTACGGTATTGCCTTCAGACGTTCCGGCCAGGGCCCACGTTCCGTCGGGACCCTGCTCCCAATGGGGTTCTCCCCCAACGCCCTGCGCGAACGCGCCCACGGTCACCCCCATCTCCACCGGGTTCCCCCGGTTCCAGCCCGGATCAGCCACCACGAGGGGACGCTCCAAAAACGCCCCGTCCGGGGCCGGGCCCGGCTTCGAGCACCCCCCCACCGCGAACACGAACACCATCACCCCCAACGCAACCCACACTACCGCTGCCACCCGTTTCATCCGCAACCTCCTTCTCCTCTGTCCTGGTTTCCGAAAAACGCCGATCCACCGACACCCATCCCATCGACCCCCGTAGTTTCGGCTCCTTCCCCTGTTGCCCGAAACCCGCACTGCGCCGAACCGTCGTCCATGCCCCGGGGTAGGTCCCCGCCCCCTGCCTCCTCGTCTCCGGGCGGCGAACGCGTTACTCCCGCGGCATTGCTGGAAATAATCGGCTGAAGTACAGGATCGACAACATACCCACCAGGCGCCGGGGCAGCATCCCCGCCCGGTACGCCGCCAACCCCGACGCGAACACCCGAAGCCCCGCCGAACGGCGGGCCGCACGCCGAGCGATCCTGACAACACGGGCCTCGGCTTCCTCCTCCGCGGCTTCCTGCGGCGGGATCCCTCGCCGATAGGCGGCCGCAAGCGTATCGAAGACCTTCCTCCCATACCGTTCCCGGATGAATTTTCGGATCCACCCCGGCGGTATCCCGGCGAACTCCATGGTCCCCCCGAGCACGCCGCCTGCGTTGGCGACAAAATCCGGCACGCACAGTATTCCTCGCCCGTGGAGGATTTTCCCCGCCCCCGGGGTGGTGGGGTTGTTGGCCCCCGGGCACACGATCCGGGCCTTCACCCTCTGCGCGTTTCCCTCGCGGATGCTGTGGTGATGCGCACAGGGGAACAGATACGCGACCGGCAACTCCACAAGCAACTCCCTTTGCAGCGGCGTTCCGTGGTCCTGGCACTCCACGACCCGGCTGCCGCGGGTTCGGGCCGCGCTAACGAGCCGGTGCACGGCGAAGCCACGGGGGTTGTAAAGGGCTCCCCCGCTCGTGGAGATGGCCACAACCTTCGCCCCGGCCTCCGCAAGCAACAGGGCCAGCGCACTTCCCACCTTCCCGAACCCCTCCACCGCCACCGGGGCCCCCCGAAGTTCGATGCCGACGAACGCGCCGGCCGCCCGGGCGCTTTCGAACACCGAAAGGGCGGTGTAATACCCCGAGTTCTCCCTCGACGGCTCCGGCCGTCTTGTCCGAACCCCCGCGGCGGAGAGGAGTTCCCGCACGTCTTCGTTCGTGGTTCCCATGTCGGGCCCGGGATTGTAAACGCCGCGCCGCAAAAGCGGCGCCAACGCCCTCCCGAACTCCCGAATCATCCGCCTCCGTTCCCTCTCCGGTCCCTCCGGGTCCCACCGGATCCCCGCCTTGGCGCCGCCGTGTGGAAGCCCCAGGAACCCGAACTTGAGCGTCATGGAGCGGGCCAGAAGCCGCAACTCTTCTTCGCTCACGTCGGGTGACATCCGCACGCCACCGTAGCATCGCCCGTTCACCGCGCTGTCGACGGCCAGGAATCCCTCCGTTCCCCCCGGCGCGATGATCACCCTGCAGACGAATCGTCCTCCGGGCGCGTGCCTGCCCGGGCGGCCGGATCCCGTCCCCGTCACCGCTTCACCCCGAACGCCGCCACGAAATGGCCGGTCACGAACCGCGTCGGAACCCGCGAACCCAACTCGAAGGTTTTCAAGGCCGCAAGCAACCTTGCCCGGCCGGTTGGGGCGCACCGGGCCTCGACCCACCGGCACAAAGGCACCGCAAACACCCGGGGGCAATGGAGGTATGCCTCCACACGGACCACCGAGAAGCCAGCCCGGCCCAACGCCCGCCGTAACGCCCGGGGGCCGAGCGTCGCACCCGAGCGATAGGGTACGAGGCCCAGGCGCCGCAGGATCCCGAAAGGGACGATCCGGCGGAGCGCTACGACCGGGTTGTACGGGTTGTCCAGCGTGATGATGAGGGTGCCGCCCGGCCGCAGGACCCTGTTGATTTCCGCGAGGCCCGCGCAGATCTCCTCGGGGGTTTCCAGATGGTCAAGGGTGGACGGCGACACCACCACATCGAACGTCTCGTCCGCAAACGGAAGCCGTCTCACGTCGGCCGGAACCCCGGAACACCCGGGGTGCGCCTCTCGGGCAAGTTTCACCACCCGGCAAGACAGATCCACCCCGACCCAGGCCCGGCATCGCTCGGACAGAAATTCGTGAATCCCGCGGCCGAACGCCTCATCGAAAAGATCCGTTTTGAGCGCCCGCTCCACCGGTGTCCCCGGCCACCATCGTTCCAGGAGCAGGCGCAGCAGTTCGTCGCTGTGTTCCCGCCAGAGGGAATCGGGGCGGTTGGCCGCCCATTCCTCTGCAACGGCATCCCAATGGGCCCGGGCGGCCCCATCCGCCGACCGCCGCTGCCCGTCGCCGTGCGCTCCTTCGGGAAAGGACTCCGCCGGCACCATGCGGGGCCGGGAGCCTTCGCTTCCATCCGAACTCGTGTTCGTCCCCCGTTTCCGGGCTGCCCCCGGCTCCCTTCGCCGGAACGTCGCAATCAAGGCGCTCACGTCGCGCCCGGAGATCAAGCCCGACCGCCGCAGCAACCAGGCGTACGCCCCGGCACTCCCCGCCAGCACCACCATCCGCGCCGGGAGGCTGGTCGCCAGGCCGAACAAGGGGAGAAAGGGCAGCCCAAGGCCCGCCGACACTGCGACGGGGCCCACTCGCATCCCCCCCGGCCCCCGAAAGGTCCAGAAGAGAAACGCCCCCGTACAGAGCGCGGCTCCCAGATGCGCCTCCCAGGCGCCCAGCGCCCCCCGTCGGCCCACCGCACAGGCCCCGAGAGCCCAGAACACCGCCAACTGGATGAGGGCGGCCGCCCACTGGGTTCGGGGACGCTCCTGCACGACGGCAAGGACCCCTCCCACGGCCAGCGGCACGCTCGCCGCGAGGGTGAGCGCCACCAGGAAAAGCAAGGGAACCGCGGGAGCGTACAAGCCTCCGAACACCCGGGGGACCGCCCGGTCGGCCAGGGCAAGGGCGCCGAACGCGCCCACCATGGCGACCGAGACGAGCCCCACCATCAACCGCTCCACCCACAGGCCGGCCGCCTCGGCCCGCCCCCGGTCCCTCATGTCCGCCAGCATGGGAACGAACGCCATGGCCAACTGCCCCAGGGCACCGAATCCCATCTGATACACGTTGCTCGCCAGGCCAAAAAACCCCACCTGCCGATACTCCCGGGAAAACGTGAGAACCAGGACGTCTCCGCTCTGCCGCACCAAACCGAACACCAACTGGCTGAGGAGAAAGGCCGCCCCGACCCGCACATACGGTGTCGCGGCGGCAATATCCCAACGGGGGCGCACGGCACCCGCATGAGCCCGGGCAAGGGGGACCCCGATCGCCACAAGGAGCGCCTGGACCACCACGAGGGCCCCGCAGGCCCCCCGGAAGCCGAACAGGCCGTACCCCAAAGGCACCAGCACGGCGACACCCCACGCCCGCGCCGGCACGTGCACCCCCCACAGGGCGGCGCGGTTGAACCCCAAGAGTATCGCAAAGAAAAGCCGGGCGACGATCTCGAGGAACACGGAGACCGCAACGAACCCCACCGCCACCGGATCGAGTCCGGGGAGCCACCGGCGCACCGCGGCGAAAAGCAAAAACGCGGCCGCCGCGCCGCCCCCGACCCGGACGGTGAGCAGTCGCCCCAGGAAGCGGTCCAGGGTGCCGGGATCGCCCCGCAACGCGGGAATGTGGCGGACGAGCACGCTGGCAAGCCCGAGACTGCCTAGCACCCCACACCAGGCGGCCACGGAGGTCAGGAGGGCGTACCGTCCGTAGGCCTCCGGCCCCATCAATCGGGGAACCAGGGCGGCGAACACGACCCCGGCGAGGACCTGCAGGGGCCACATCGCCCCCAGCACCCCGGCGTGCCGAACGGATCGCCGTGCCTCTTCCGAAGCCTGTCCGTCGTTTCCCGGGGCGGCGGGGGGAAGGTCATTATTCCCCATCCGGCGGGCTCCGCTTCGTTCGGTAAATCGTCCCATGCGCTCGAAGCGTCCATCCCCGTGCGGGTGCCAACGAAAGCGTCGCCCGCCCCCGGGCCCGGCTCAGCGGTGCCGCCGCCTGGCCCTCCTGGTTGCGACCCGGTTATAAATCCACGCGATCGTGGCCCCGGCGGCGGCTCCCACGACAAACCCGTACGCCGCGCCAATGAAGCTCCCGCCGAACGTCACGGTGTACCCGGCGAAATACTGCGCCAGCAGCCGAAGGTGGGGGCCCACCACGGGCCCGCCCTTGACCACGAGCCAATTCGTCGCCACGAACACGCAGACCGCCCCAAGCACCCCCATGCCGAGCGCAAGCCCCTTGACCTGGAGGCGCGCCACCTCGTCCATCAAGCGCTCGATCTGCTCCCTGGTGCCCGGGGAATCCTCTTTCACGATCCCAGCTCCCTCTGAGTTACGCGCGATCCAGCAGACGCCGCGCGGCTTCCCGCTGTGCCCTTCGGGCCACGCGGGCGACATGCCACGCGAGGGCCCGGTTCCTCAGCCGGGCCAGCCCCCACCCCAACGCCCATCCGGCCGCGAAACCGTACCCCAGCCCCACCAACGCCCCGGGGGCACTGACGCGATATCCTGGGAAATATTGGGAAAGCAGCCCCAGCGTCGGCCCCACCACGGCCCCCCCCTTCGCCACCAGCCACAGGGTGGCGAGAAGCATCCCCCCGCCGCTCACCGCGCCCACCGCCACGCCCAAGGCCACCGGGTCCCACCGCGCCAAGGCGCGGCCGAGGACAACGCGCACCTCGCGCCTCCCCGACGCGTCTTCCTCCAAATATTCCTGTTCCTCGTTCACGGCCCACACATCGTGACGAGCCCCGTACGCGTTGCGGGCCGCCAGGATCCCGGTGAGCATCGCATGATCCATGTTGTTGTACCGGTGCATCCCGCTCCGGCCCGCCGTGCGGAAATTCTCCAGACCGTCGAGCCACGAGCGAAGCGTCTCCAGCCTTTCCCGGTATCCCTCCTCGTACACGGGGTAGGCGTCGGGTTGGCGCACCACGAAATGGTCCACCACGTCCTCCGCACGGGCCAGCCCCAACCGCTCCAACTCGGAGGTGGCCAGTTCGCCCAGGGTTCGGTCGGGCAGGGTCCAGAGCTCGTCCCCCTCGTCGCAGAAGAACTCCATCCCAATGCCGGAGCGCCCCTCCTCCGGCACCAGGTCGGGGCTCCAGTTCCCAAAGTTCTGGATCCGCCCCACCCTGACCTCGGGGCTGTGCACGTAGATCCACTGGTCGGGGAACAGGTCGGCCCGGTTCACGATCAGCCCCACCATCACAAACGCGCGGTGTCGCAGACCCGCGGCCGCCTCCAACACCTCCCGGGGAGGCGAAGGCGTGAACAACCTCGGAAGACGGGCGAGAGGCGCCGTGGAGATCACTCGGTCGACCGGAATCTCCACCTCCCGCCCCTCCTTTCGGTACCGCACAGTCGTCACCCGCCCGTGCCGGTGCCCGATCGCAAACACCTCCGCCCCGCACAGCACTGTTCCCTCGAGCTGCTCCACCCTGCTCCGGAGGCGCTCCCACATCATGCCCGGTCCGCGGCGCGGGTAATCGAAGGCGTCGATCAGGCTCTTGGGCCCTCTCGTGCCGACAAGGGCGTTGGCAACCGCGGCCGCGAGGGACAAGCCGCGGATCCGTTGGGCCGCCCAATCCGCCCGGATGCGGCTGCAGGGAATGCCCCAGACCTTCTCCGTGTACGCTCGGAAAAACGTCTCGTACAGGCGCCGGCCAAAGCGGTTCGTGACCCACTGTTCGAACGTTTCCTCCCGCGGATGGGGCCGGAGTCGTGCCCACGCGTAACTACCGGCGATGCGCAGGCTCTCCCAGGGGCCCAGGTTGGCCAAAGTGTTCCCCAGCCGAAGCGGATAATCGAAAAAGCGGCCGTTGTAGTAGATCCGGGACAGCCGAGAGACCCGGCGGAGGTCCTCGCCCAGCAACTCCCCCCAGAGCCGGGCAATCCCCACGTTCTTCGTGAAAAAGCGGTGCCCCCCGACGTCGAACCCGTACCCCCGGTACACCACGGTGCGGGCGATCCCCCCCACCGTCTCGCCCCGTTCCAGCACGAGCGGGCGCACTCCCCGGCGCACCAACTCGTGGGCGGCGGCGAGGCCGGCGGGCCCCGCCCCGATCACCACGACCCGGCTAGGACCCATCGGGCACAGCCCCAGAAGGTGGTCGGGTGCGACCCCACGCGAGGTGTCGAAGGGTTCCGACCCCGAACGCGAGGCTCGCGTACAGGTAGTACAGCCAGTGCCAGGCAAGGGCCTTGGCCAAGAACCGCGGGCCCCGACGACGCAGCAAGAAGGCGTAAAAATCGCGGTTCAGAACCAGAACCGCACCGACCGACGCCCCCGCCCCCGCCCAAGCCGCGGGCTGCCCTGAGAGCCCCAGGATCACCCCGGCCGCCGCACCCCAGACGGCCGCCGCGCTCGCCCGCTCGGACCACTCGAGGTTCAGGTCGTTAACGAACCGGCCTCTGCGGAGGATCAGATCGGTCCACGGCAGTGCCCGTCCGAAAATCTCGGCCTTCAGATGCGATCGGATGTCCCAACGCTTCAGGTGCTTCGCCAGGAGTCCCTTGTCCAGACGAACCCGATATCCGGCCTCGCGCAACCGGTATCCCAACTCGATGTCCTCGATGCTCGGCCGCCGGTACCCCTCGTCGAAGCCCCCCACCGCCTCGAACGCCGACCGGCGCACGGCGCCGCACCCACTCCAGAAGGTGGACGCTTCCGGATTTCCCGTCCGGTGCACCCAGTGATGTTGCAGATTCTTGTACTGGGAGAGGAAGTTCGGCTCCGCCGGTTCGTCGTCGTACAAGCCGAAGCACGCGGCCAGGTCGGAAGGCGCCTCCTCGAAGAGGGCCAGCACCCGTCCCACCGCATCGGGATGCACGGCCACGTCCGCGTCCACAAAGAAAAGCACATCCCCCTGAGCCACCTTGGCCCCGGCGTTTCGGGCGGCGGCGGGCCCCCTCGGCACCGGCAGGCGGACCACCCGTGCGCCCAGCGCCTCGGCCAACCGCCACGACCCGTCGGAGTCGCCGTCGGCCACCACCACAATCTCGTCCGGCGGGGGCCTGCAGGCCACCAGGCTCTCCAGGCAACCGCGGAACGCCTCTCCCCCGTTGCGCACCGGCACCACGACAGAAACCCTCACGGGTCCCCCTCCCGTCCGCCCCCCCCGCGGAGGCCACCCGCCTCACCCATACCGTTTGACCACCTTTGTAAACCGGACCACCCCGAACACGTCCACCCACACGGCAAGCAGGAGAGGCCGAGCCCCCAGCCTTTCCTTGAACCGCCTAGCCGAGACGTTGAACGCGTCCGTCACGCTGTACAGACGCGTCCGTCCCTCCGCCCGAAGATCCCAGCACAGGTGGCGCCGCAACTGCACGGCCAACCCCTGCCCGCGCTCGCCCACGTCCACGTAGGCGTCGAACAGGTACGCCTCGTCCGGGCCCAACCGGAACCGGTACCCGTCGAAATGGCACTCCACCAGGTTGCACCAGCCGAACGCCACCACCTTGCCACCGCGGCTAACCCCCAGGCACCGCTGGCCGGCACGCAACCGTCCCACCAGGTCGTCCACGCCGTACGGGCGGCCGGGGGTGTGCACGAGGGCCGACATGTCGGCTTCGGTGAGGTAGCGCACCTCGAAACCCGGCGGCCAGGCTCCCGTGGGATCCACCTCCGGTGCCGGTTCCCGAACCAGGTAGAACGGCCGCACCGTGATTCCCAGCGCATCCAGCCCGTCCACGATCACCCGGGGCGATCCGCCGTACCGGGCCTTTTCGGCAACGTATCCGAGGTACGACAGGGCGCGGTCCCACCGTCCCCGACGCGCCGGGCAGTACGGGCGCGCCCTCATCCCCGCCTCCCGTACAGACCGTTTCCCCCGGCCAGTCCCAGACGTCTCCGGAACTCCCGGGACGTCATGACGGGCCTCTCGTGGATCTCGGCGAGGCGGTGCACCCGCAGCAGGAGATCCCGATTCGTGGCCAACCGCGACCGCCCGCGGTCGTACCACAGGGAGTCCTCCACCCCCACTCGTACACCGCCCCCGGCGGCCACCGCGAACGCGTTGGCCGTGACCTGTGCCACACCGATGCCCCCCATGGCCCAATACGTGTCTGGCGGCAGGTCCCGAACGAGCATCCCGGCGTGGGCGAGATCCGCCTGGGCACCCGCCGGGTTCCCGAGGATCAGGTTCGCGTAGTGGGGCGGCCGAAGCACTCCCTTCCGCACCAGGTACCGCGCGACGTTGGCCATCCCAAGGTCGAACACCTCCAACTCCGGGAGCACCCCGCTCCGGTCTACCGCCCCCAGCAGTGCCCGCACCGTGGCCGGGTCGTTCAGGCTCACGTCCCGGGAGAAGTTCACCGAACCCAGGGTCACGCTCGCCATGTCCGGCTTGAGGGCCCCCTTCATGGCAAGGGGGGCGCACCGCTGCTCGAGGCTCCCCCCCGCCCGTCCGCTGAGCGACACACACACCACGAGGTCGGGGGCCACCTCGCGCACCCCTTCAATGATCCGGGCGTACACGTCCGGATTGTGGGTGGGTGCACCGCTTCTCTCGTCCCTCGCGTGAAGATGCACCACAGTGATCCCGATCTCGACGGCCTCGTGGACCGCCTCCACGATCTCCGACACCCCCACCGGCACATACGGCGTCGTCGTCTTCGTGGGGACCATACCCGTGGGGGCGAAGTTCACGATCAGGGGGAGATGTCCCCCCAAGCCGGGTCCAGGAGGGGCGCATCCCACGCCCGCTGCATTTGCCATCTGATCTGCCACCGTCTTCCACCTTCGTCACGCGCCGCGGCGCTCGGGCGCCCTGGCGGTGCCCAATCGCCGTGCGGTTCGCCGGTTCAGTCGCGAGAAAAAGGGAGCCCCGCCCCGTGAGTCGGGAAACCCGGAAGCGGCTCCTGGCCACGGCAGCACATTCGAATGCTTCGTCCTGCCACCGCAAGCACATCAGCCCCACGGGCGGCACGGGGCCACCCGGACACGCCTGCATCGGCGTGCCGGGGAACACGAATCCAGCAACAACGTTTCTGCCACGGGGGCAGTCCGCCTCCGGCGGCGGAATCAGTTTTTCGCCCGGTTGTACCGCGAACGCACGAGCCGAGGTGGGGACGCGTCCGCGGCCACCTCCCACACCGTCCTGTACCGGTAATGTCGGAGCAGCAGAGACACCCCCACCGGATCGCGTGCCCTCGCCCACACGACCTTGGCGCCCTCGAGGTCGGCGCCGTTGTACGTCCACTCGTTCTTCGGATAGTGGTCGGGGGCGTATCGCACGAGCACCAGATGCGTCCCCGGGGTGGCCTCCAACGTTTCCTGGAACCGGGCGCGATAGTCGCTCCACAAGAGCCGGCGATTCGGATCGAGGGAAAAACCCGTGTACAGCGCAACAGCCACCACGAAGGTGACCCCATGGGCCAAAACCGCGGACCACGCCAGGGTTCGCGGGAAACCGGGTCGTCGGGCGAGAACGCGGAACCCTTGGACGGCCAAGACCACCCCGAGGGAAGCCACAGGCGCAAAATAGTGGGGGAACCCCGCCAGAGCGAAGGCGTTCGCCGCCACCAGCAGCCCCACCACGCAACACGCGAACCGCGCCCACCAACGCCGTCGCCACGCCCAGATGATCCCCGGCAAGCAGACCGTACCGGTCGGTCCCAGGTAAAACATCCAGAGGCGAGCATAGCGCCTCGGGAACTCTTGCCGGGCGTACCG
>NZ_BAAHFQ010000075.1:0-15602 GCF_054681715.1 Deferrisoma sp. | reverse complement strand
CTAGCTTTCTAGCTTTCCAGCCGACCAGCGCGCAGCCATGACCGACGCGGACCGCATCCTGACCCCCGAGGCCCTGGCCGAGGATCTCCCGGCCGGGCCGGGCCTTCGGCCCTCGCGGCTCGACGAGTACGTCGGGCAGGAACGGCTGCGCGCGAACCTGCGGGTGTTCATCGAGGCGGCCCGGCGCCGCGGCGAACCCCTCGACCACGTGCTCTTCGCCGGGCCGCCGGGGCTGGGGAAAACTACGCTCGCCCACATCATCGCCCACGAGATGGGGGTGGGGATCGAGTGCACCGCCGGGCCGATCCTGGAGCGGCCGGGGGACCTGGCGGCGATCCTCACCAATCTCAAGGAGGGCGACGTCCTCTTCATCGACGAGATCCATCGCCTGAGCCCGGTGGTGGAGGAGATCCTCTACCCGGCGATGGAGGACTTCCAGCTCGACATCCTGATCGGCCAGGGCCCGAGCGCCCGGTCCATCAAGATCGACCTGCCCCGGTTCACCCTGGTGGGAGCCACCACCCGCTCCGGGCTCCTCACGGCGCCCCTGCGGGACCGGTTCGGGGTGGTGGGCCGGATGGAGTTCTACACCCCCGAGGAGCTCGCCCGCATCGTCACCCGCTCGGCCGGGGTGCTGGGGATCCCGATCACCGAGGACGGGGCCTGGGAGATCGCCCGCCGCAGCCGGGGCACCCCGCGCATCGCGAACCGGCTGCTCCGCCGGGTGCGGGATTTCGCCGAGATCCACCACTCCGGCACCGTGACCCGGGAGGTGGCCGACCAGGCCCTGGCGGCCCTCGAGGTGGACGGGGCCGGGCTCGACCGGATGGACCGCCGGCTCCTGGCCGCCGTGATCGACCAGTTCCGGGGGGGACCCGTGGGGATCGACAGCCTGGCCGCCGCGGTGGGCGAACAGAAGGACACGCTCGAGGACGTGTACGAGCCCTATCTCATTCAGCAGGGGTATCTGGCCCGCACCGCCCGGGGACGGGTGGCCCTAGACAAGGCCTACGAGCACCTCGGCCGACCGTTTCGGGAGCAGGGGAGGCTGTTTTGAAGAGCGTGAAGACCTGGCTCCTGGTGGGCTTCGTCACCGGTTGGGCCCTGGGGGCGGGGGCCGCGCCGCCCCCGGGGCACCGGCAGCTCTTCTCCGGCACCTGGTTCCATGCGCCCGTGGCCGACGACGACTGCACGGTGTGCCACACGGTCCACCGAAACCCGGTGGGGCCTAACCTCCAGGCCCCGGTGCCGGAGCTGTGCTATTCCTGCCACGAGAACATGGCGGCCCGGGACGAGGTGCACGAGCCCGTGGGGGAGGGGCGGTGCACCGACTGCCACCTGGTGCACACGAGCGACGAGAAGAAGCTCCTGGTGCGGCGGGTGCCGGAGCTGTGCTACGAATGCCATCCCCCCGACCGGGAGCACGTAGCCCGGAACACCCTGTGCCCTTCGTGCCACGAGGTCCACTCCTCGGACACGGCCCGGTTCCTCAAGGGCGAGCGCACCCGCAACTGCGGCCGGTGCCACGCCGACAAGCGCAAGGGCGAGTCCCTCCACGAGCCGGCCCGGGAGGGGAAATGTTTGACCTGCCATTTTACCCATCCCGACCCCCGGTTCGAGAACCGGGGGCTCCGGGGCAGTTATCCCCGGACCCCGTACGCCCCCTACGGTGAGGGAACCTACGGCCTGTGCGACCGCTGTCATCCCCGGGCCTTGCACGTCGATCCGGGGTTTCGGGAGACGCGGTTTCGCACGCGCGACGAGAACCTCCACGCCCGGCACGTGAGGGGGGACCCCGGCGTGGCCTGCTCGGCGTGCCACGACGTGCACGCCTCGGACCGGGCCGCCCTGGTGTCGGCCTGGGTGCGGCTGCCGGGAAAGGAGCCGACGCCGATGGGGTTCATCGCGTTTAGCACCGGCGGGACCTGCGGGCCGTCGTGCCACGGCACCACGACCTACGTCCGGGAGGCCCCGGAGGAGGAGCTCCGGTGAGGGCCCGCGCGGGGTGGCTTGCGGCACTCGTTCTCCTGGTGGCCGGGGCGCCGACACGGGCCGCCGACCGGGTGGACGCGGGGCCGGTGTTCCGGTACCTGGGCGCCAAATGGTGCAAGCCCTGCCACAACCGAGACAGCCCGAACCCGAAGCTCCGGGTCTACCATGGGTGGGAGGACTCGGCGCACGCCCGGGCCTGGGAGGTGCTCCCGGAGGAGGAGCGGCAGAACCCCGCGTGCCTGAAGTGTCACACCACGGGGTACGGCATGCCCCGGCGGGCCGACACCTCGGATGAGGACCTCCGGGGGGTGCAGTGCGAGGCCTGCCACGGCCCAGGCAGCCACTATTTCCCGTGGCGGATCATGAAGGACCCGGTGCTCTCCCGGGAGCGGGGGCTCGTGATCCCCGACCGGGACGTGTGCGGCCGGTGCCACTGGTGAGGGGAAGGGCCGTGGGCGAGACGGTTGCGCTTCCCCGCCGCGCCACGCGGCCGGTGCGGTTAGGCCCCGTGACGGTGGGGGGTGGCGCCCCGGTGTCGGTGCAGTCCATGACGAACACCGACACCCGGGACGCCCAGGCCACGCTGGCCCAGATCGAGGCGCTCCACCGGGCCGGGTGCGAGATCGTCCGGTGCGCCGTGCCCGATCTAGAGGCCGCCCGGTCCCTGGGCGAGATCCGGCGCCGGTCGCCCGTGCCCCTGGTGGCCGATATCCATTTCGACCACCGGCTGGCCCTGGCCGCCCTGGAGGCCGGAGTGGACGGGCTGCGGCTCAACCCCGGGAACATCGGCGCCCGCTGGAGGGTGGAGGAGGTGGTGCGGGCGGCCCGGGAGCGGGCCGTGCCGATCCGGATCGGGGTGAACGCCGGAAGCCTGCCCCGGGAACTCCTAGAGCGGCACGGGGGTCCCAGCCCCGAGGCCCTCGTGGAGGCCGCCCTGGGCCACATCCGGATCCTGGAGGACCTGGGGTACCGGGAGATCAAGGTGAGCCTCAAGGGCTCCCGGGTGCCCCAGACCGTGGGGGCCTACCGGCTCCTGGCCGAGCGCTGCGACTACCCGTTCCACGTGGGGATCACCGAGGCCGGCACCCCGTTTCGGGGAGCGGTGAAGAGCGCCACCGGCCTGGGGATCCTCCTGTGGCAGGGGCTCGGCGACACGCTCCGGGTGAGCCTCACGGGCGACCCCGTAGAGGAGGTCCGGGTCGCCTGGTGGATCCTGGCCGCCCTGGAACTGCGCCAGCGGGGGGTGAACCTGATCTCGTGCCCCACCTGCGGCCGCACCCGGGTGCGCCTGGTGGAACTTGCCACCGAGGTGGAGCGCCGGCTCGGCCACGTGACCGCGCCGCTCACCGTGGCCGTGATGGGCTGCGAGGTGAACGGCCCGGGCGAGGCCCGGGAGGCCGACCTGGGGGTGGCCTGCGGCAAAGGGGTGGGCCTTTTGTTTCGGCGGGGCGAGGTGGTGCGCAAGGTGCCCGAGGCCGAGATCGTGGACGCCCTCGTGGCCCTGGTGGAGGAGGAGGCGGGGCGGCTGGGCGGCTAGGCGGCTGGGCGGCTGGGCGGCGGCCGTGTCCCTTCCGTCCCTGGCGTCCCTTTCGTCCCTCAACGACCAACGACCAACGACCTGCGACCTGCGACCTGCGACCTGCGACCAACGACCTTCTGTCCAGGAGCGACCCCCATGGATCGGTATTCGACCCTGTTTCTGCCCACCCTGCGGGAAGACCCGGCCGAGGCCGAGGTGGTGAGCCACCGGCTCATGCTGCGGGCCGGCATGATCCGCAAACTCGCGGCCGGCATCTACTCGTATTTGCCCATGGGCCTCCGGGTGCTCCGGAAGGTGGAGCAGATCATCCGCGAGGAGATGAACCGCGCCGGCGCCCAGGAGGTGCTCCTGCCGGCGGTGCAGCCGGCCGACCTGTGGAAGGAGTCGGGGCGGTGGACCTTCTACGGCCCGGAGCTCCTGCGCTTCAAGGACCGCAACGGCCGGGAGTGCTGCCTCGGGCCCACCCACGAGGAGGTGGTCACCGACCTCGTGCGGGGCCAGGTGCAGTCGTACCGGCAGCTGCCGCTGAACCTCTACCAGATCCAGACCAAGTTCCGCGACGAGATCCGGCCGCGGTTCGGGGTGATGCGGGCCCGGGAGTTTATCATGAAGGACGCCTACTCCTTCGACGCCGACGATGCCGGCGCCGAGGAGAGCTACCGGAGGATGTACGAGGCCTACCGCCGCATCTTCGAACGTTGCGGCCTGGAGTTCGTGGCGGTGGAGGCCGACACGGGCTCCATCGGCGGGAGCTTCTCCCATGAGTTCATGGTGCTGGCTGATTCCGGGGAGGACGCCGTGGCCGCCTGCCGGGCCTGCGGGTACGGGGCCAACGTGGAAAAGGCCGAGGTCCGGCCGCCGGAGCCCGGGCCAGCCCCCGAGCCGCCGGGGCCCATGGAGCTCGTGGAGACCCCCGAGCGCCGCACCATCGAGGAGGTGTGCGGGTTTCTGGGGGTGGAGCCCCGGCAGGCCATCAAGACCCTGATCTTCGAGACCGACAAGGGGGTGGTGGCCGTGGGGGTCAGGGGCGATCACCAGGCGAACCCCGTCAAGGTGAAGAACCTGCTCGACGCGAACACGGTGGATCTGGCGTCCGACGACACCGTGCGGGAGGTCACGGGGGCGCCGGTGGGGTTCGCCGGGCCCGTGGGCCTTTCGGTACCGGTCTATCTGGACCACGCCCTCCGGGAGGGGGAGGGCTACGTGGTCGGCGCCAACCGGGCCGACCACCACTACCGGAACGCCGTGCCCGGCCGGGACTTCGCCGTGGCAGGGTGGGCCGACCTCCGGGAGATCGAGCCGGGCGACCCCTGCCCCAGGTGCGGGGAGCCGGTGGCGGTGCGCCGGGGCATCGAGGTGGGCCACATCTTCAAGCTGGGCACCAAGTACTCCCAGGCCATGGAGGCCACGTTCCTCGACCGCGACGGCAAGGAGCGGACGTTTGTCATGGGGTGCTACGGCATCGGCGTGGGCCGCACCGTGGCCGCCGCCATCGAGCAGAACCACGACGAGAACGGCATCGTCTGGCCGGTGCCGATCGCGCCGTGGGAGGTGCTGGTGCTCCCGATCCAGCCGGCCGACGAGGCCACCCGGGAAGCGCTTCGGACCCTGGTGGGCGATCTGGAGGCCCGAGGCGTCGAGGTACTGGTGGACGACCGGGACGAGCGGCCCGGGGTGCGGTTCAAGGACGCCGACCTGATCGGGGTGCCCCTGCGGATCACCCTGGGCCCCCGGGGGCTCAAGGAGGGCGTGGCCGAGGTGAAGGAGCGGGCCACCGGGGCCGAGCACCGGGTGCCCCTGGCCGAGGCGGCCGAGTGGGTAACCCGGTGGGTGGAGGCCCGGAGGACCCCGGCGTGACGGCCCGGGACCGGGTCTGGTTCGCCCTCGACGTGGCGGGCCGGGAAGAGGCCCTGGGCTGGGCCGAGCGGCTCCGGGGGGAGGTGGGGGGGCTCAAGGTGGGCCTGGAGCTCTTCGTCTCCGAGGGCCCGGGCCTCGTGCGGGATCTCGTGCAGGGAGGCTGGCCGGTCTTTTTGGACCTCAAGTTCCACGACATCCCGGCCACCATGGCCGGCGCGGCCCGGGCCGCCGGCCGGCTCGGGGTCCGGATCGTAAACGTCCACGCCCTGGCCGGGCCCGACGGCATGGCCCGGGCCGCCTCGGCGGCCCGGGAGGGGGCCCGGGAGGAGGGATTCTCCCCGCCCCTGGTGCTGGCCGTCACCGTGCTAACAAGCCACGGGCCGGCCGACCTCGAGGCCTTGGGGCTCGCGGGTCCGCCGGCTTCGGCCGTGGGGCGCCTGGCGAAACTTGCCCGGGGGGCCGGGTGCGACGGGGTGGTGGCGTCCGCCGAGGAGGCGTCGGCGATCCGGGCCGCCTGGCCCGAGGCCGTGGTCCTGACCCCGGGCATCCGGCCGGCCGGCGCCGATCGGGGGGACCAAACCCGGGTGGCCACGCCGGCCGGGGCGATCCGGGCGGGGGCGGATCACCTGGTGGTGGGCCGACCGATCCGGGGGGCCCCCGACCCGGTGGCCGCGGCCCGGCGGATCGTGGCCGAGGTGGCCGAGGCGTTGGGGGAGCGGTCGTGACCGACTGGGTGCTCGGCCGGCGGGCGGTGGGGGAGTTTCTGGCCCACGCCCCCGACGCCGCCCGGGCCCTGTGGGTGGCCCGGGGCAGCCGGGTGCCCCGGGAGCTCCTGGCCGCGGCCGAGGCCCTCGCCCTTCCCGTGCGGGAGCTGTCCCGCCACGAGCTCACGGCCCGGGTGGGGTCCGAGCGGCACCAAGGGGTGGCCCTGGAGGTGGGGGGGTGGGCGTACGCGGACCCCGAGGAGCTGCTGGCCGGGGCGAAGCGGGCCCCGCTCCCCCTGGTGCTGGCCCTCGACTGCGTCCAGGATCCCCGGAACCTGGGGGCCGTGATCCGGGTGGCCGACGGCGCCGGCGCGGCCGGGGTTCTGATCCCCAAGGACCGGGCCGCAGGGCTCGGGCCCGCGGCGGCCCGGGCCGCGGCCGGGGCGTTGGCCGCCGTGCCGGTGGCGCGGGTGGTGAACCTGGCCCGGGCCCTGGACCGGTTCCGCGACGAGGGGTTCTGGGTGTACGGCGCGGCGGCCGGGGGCGAGGACATGTACGCCGCCGACCTCGCGCTTCCGGCCGTGCTGGTGCTGGGGGGCGAGCACGCCGGCATCCGGCCCAACGTGCTTCGGCGCTGCGACCGGGAAATCGCGCTCCCCATGCGGGGGAAGGTGGGGTCCCTCAACGTGGCTGTGGCCGCCGGGATCCTCGCCTACGAGTTCCTGCGCCGGGCCCGGTCCGGCGCGCCGACCGGGGGAGGCGGCTGAGTTTGTGACGTTTCGTTACGATCTGCATCGAACGGGGAACGGTTCCGGGGGATTTCGCTCGGGAGGCACTCGTGAAGGGGCTACGCCGGGGGGTTGGGGCGGTGTTCGTGGCGGCCCTGGCGGTTTGGGCCGTGCTCGGGTGCGCCGGGGAGAAGAGGCCCCGGCCGGGCCAGGCGCCCGAGTTCCAGGTGGTGGCGGTGGACGGCAGCACCGTGCGCCTTTCGGACTACCGGGGCGCCGTGGTGGTACTGGACTTCTGGGCCACCTACTGCCCGCCCTGCAAACAGGCCCTGCGCCACGAGGCCGAGCTTCAGCGGCGGTACGGCCCCAAGGGCCTCCAGGTCATCGCGCTCGCCCTCGACCGCGACGCCGAGGAGGTCCGGGAGTATCTCGAGAACCACCCCTTGCCGTTTCCCGTGGCCCTCGCGACCGACGAGATCCGAACGGCCTACGGCGGGGTCACCACGATTCCCTACGCCGTGTTCATCGACCGCACGGGCCGGATCCGGCACCGGAAGATCGGGTTCGTGCCCGGCGACGAGGCCGAGTTCGAACGGTGGGTGGCCCGGCTCGTGGCCGAGGGGGCCGAGCCCCTGCTGGGCCCGTGAACGGCCCCGCGCGCCGGAAGCGTCGCCTCGATCCACGCCGGGTTCGGGCCTCGACGCGCGGCCGGGCGGAACCGTGACGCCGACCGAAGACCGCCGACCGTCGACGGAGACCGAAGTTCCCGATCCATTCCCCCGTTTCCATCGGCACCTCCGATTTGACCGGATGCGGGAGGCCGTGCCCAAATCGCGAAGACGGCTCGCACGCATCGGAAACGGAGGTGATGCCATGGTAGAGCGGCTGGACTGCACCGGGCTTGCGTGCCCGGAGCCGGTGCTTCGCACGAAGGCGGCGCTCGAGAAACTCGGCGAGGGCGTGCTCACGGTCCGGGTGGACAACCCCGCGTCCCGCGACAACGTGGAACGGTTCGCCCGGTCCCAGGGGTGCACCGCCCGAGCGACCGAGGCCGGCCCGGGCATCTGGGACGTGGAGATCGTCAAGGGTTACCAGTGCTCCGTCGAGGCCCAGGAGGCTCGCGCGACCCAACCGGCGGCCCCGGTGTTTCTGGTGCTCTCCGACGTGATCGGCCCGGAGCCCGAGCTGGGGAAGATCCTCATGAAGTCGTTCCTGGGCACCGTGGCCCAGGCGGACCCGAGGCCCGCCCGCATGCTGTTTCTGAACCGGGGCGTTCATCTCACGACCGAGGGGTCGTCGGTGCTCGACGTGATCCGGGAGATCGAGGCGGCCGGGGTGGAGGTGTTCTCCTGCGGCACCTGCCTCGAGTTCTTCGGAAAGCGCGAGGCGCTCCGGGTGGGGCGGGTCACGAGCATGTACGACACGGTGGAAACCCTGACCGGCCCGTACCGGGTCACCACGATCACATGAGCGAGCCGAAGCGCCTCACCCAGTATGCCCGGGCCGCGGGCTGAGGGGCGAAAATCGGGCCAGGGGACCTGGCCGCGCTCCTCCAGGGGGTGGACGTACCGGTGGCGCCCGGGGTGCTCGTGGGGCTCCACACCGGCGACGACGCCGGGGTCGTGCGGGTGGCCGACGGACTGGCCCTTGTTCAGACCGTGGACTTCATCACCCCGGTGGTGGACGATCCCCGGGCCTTCGGCCGGATCGCGGCGGCCAACTCCCTTTCGGACGTGTACGCCATGGGGGGCCGGCCTCTTTGCGCCATGAACGTGCTCCTCTACCCCTCGTGCGATCTCCCGGCAGAGACCGTCCGGGAGATCCTGGCCGGCGGGGCCGAGGCCGTGGCCGAGGCCGGGGCGAGCCTGGTGGGTGGGCACTCGGTGGACAACCCCGAGCTGGTGTACGGGCTCGCGGTGACGGGGCTCGTGGACCCGAACCGGATGTGGACGAACGCCGGGGCCCGGCCGGGCGACCTCCTGGTGCTCACAAAGCCCCTGGGGGTCGGGCTCGTGACCACGGCCGGGAAGGCGGGGCTGGCGGACGCCGGGCACCTCCGGGCCGCCGCGGAGAGCATGGCCGAGCTGAACCGGTGGGCCGCCGAGGCGGCGGCGGACCTGCCGGTCCACGCGGCCACCGATGTGACGGGCTTCGGCCTGGCGGGCCACGCCGGGGCGGTGGCCCGGGAGAGCGGGGCCGACCTCGTGTTCTCGGCCTCGGCGCTCCCGGTGCTCCCGGGCGCCGGCGAGGCCCTGGGCATGGGGCTCGTGCCCGGGGGCGCCCACCGGAACCGCCAGGGGCTCGGGGACCGGCTCGCCGTGACGGCTGATCCGGCCGACGACTGGGCCCTCCTGGTCTCGGACCCCCAGACCTCGGGGGGGCTCCTTTTGGCGCTCCCGCCCGATGGGGCCGAGACGCTGGCGGGGCGCCTCGCGGCCCAGGGCCGAACGGCCTGGATCGTGGGCCGGGTGGAGCCGGGCCCGGGCCGGATCCGCGTGGAGCCCTGAAGACCGTTTTTGGGCCACAGATCCACACAGATGGACACAGATGAACGCCTCGGCAGGCCGCGTCGCGGCTTGCCCCCTCCCTCCAGGGGAGGGGGATCCGTTGCGGCCCTGCGGCACCACGCCCGGGAAACTCCCTCTCCCCCGCGGGGGAGAGGGTCAGGGTGAGGGGGGCGCGGCTCGGGAGCCGCACCCGCAGGGGGGGCAGCCGGTGATGATGGAATCACGAAGGACCTTAGCGTCCTGGCCTCCCAGCTTCTTAGCATCCAAGCCTTCCAGCGTCCTAGCGGAAAGCGCTTGGAATCTTCCGAGGGCCCCTTTGGGGCCCCCCCTAAGCAGGACAGTAACGCCGGAGTCAGGTTTTAGGGTGGGAGCGGCGTCCATGTCAGGGGTCAGTGGACAGACGACAGAGGACGGGGGTTCTCTGACATCTGTCCTCTGCCTTCTGGCCCCTGGTACGGAAGCCGCACCCACGGGTTGGCCGACGCGATGGCGCCGGAATCCCGAAAGTTCTTAGCCGCCTAGCCGCCGAGCAGCCCAGCCGCCTAGCCGAAGTTATTCGGAAGCGCTGGTGATGGGGTGCCCCCGGGGGGCCCCGCTCGGCCGCGACATTGGATCTGTGTTGATCTGTGTGAATCTGTGGCTATTATCCGCTGTTCCCTCGCCATCTGACGCCACCTCGACCCGCGTGGGCGACCCATGTCGAACCTTCGGATCGGACTTGCGTTGGGCAGCGGCTCGGCCCGGGGCTGGGCCCATCTCGGCGTGATCCGGGAGCTCGAGCGCCGGGGCATCCGGCCCGACGTGGTGGCCGGCACCTCCATCGGGGCCCTGGTGGGCGCGGCCTACGCCATGGGCAAGGCCCGGGCCCTCGAGGCCTGGGTCCGGCGGCTCACCCGCTGGGACGTGATCCGGTTTCTGGACGTAAAGCTCCTGGGCGGGGGCTTGATCGAGGGCGAGCGCCTCCGGGACTTCTTCCTCCAGCACGTGCCCGACACCCCCATCGAGACCCTTCCCATCCCCTACGCCGCCGTGGCCACCGATCTGCGGACCGGCCGGGAGGTGTGGTTCCGGGAGGGGTCGGTGGCCGACGCCGTGCGGGCCTCGGTGGCCGTGCCGGGGCTCTTCACGCCGGCCCGGGTGGGAAAGAACTGGTACGTGGACGGCGGGCTCACCAACCCCGTGCCGGTGGCCGTGTGCCGGGCCCTCGGGGCCGACGTGGTGATCGCCGTGGACCTCAATACCGATCTCGTGACCCGGAACTTCAAGCCCGAGCGGGAGGAGGGCCTTCTGGGCGGGGGCCCGGTGGCCGACTGGGTGCGCCAGGCTGCGGCCCGGCTTCCCGAGGCGGTGCGCGACCGGGCCGGCCAGATGCTGGCTTCGGTGTTCGGGGAGAAGGACGACCGGCCCGGCCTGGTGGAGACCGTGGTGGCGTCGGTGAACATCATGCAGGCCCGGATCACCCGAAGCCGGATGGCCGGCGACCCGCCCGAGGTCCTGATCACCCCGCGGTTGGGCCACATCGGGCTCATGGAGTTCGAGCGGGGGGAGGAGGCCGTTCGGGAGGGCCGGGAGGCCGTGACCCGGGCCGCCGAGGCGTTGGACCTCCTGAAGGGGTAAGGGAGGCCGGGCAACACGGCGGCCTTTTGCCACCACGGAGAGCACGGAGATCACGGAGGGGGGAGGGCGGGGGGCAAGCGATGGAAATCATTTTGGGTTCGAGATCCTAGGCCTCCTAGCCTCCCAGCTTCCCAGCTTCCCAGCCGCCCCTGATTCCCGCCACGCATTGCCCGTAGCTGATGGCGCCGTCGTTGGGGGGGAGGAGCCGGGGCCACCGGGGTTCCAGGCCGCGCGCCGCGAGCTCGGCGCACAGGGCGTCGAGGAAGATCGCGTTCTGGAGGCACCCCCCGGCCAGGTAGGCGCGGCCGCTCGGGGACCCCACGGCCTGTGCCGCCCGGGCGAACAGCCGGGCCAGGGCCCGGTGGAACCCCAGGGCCAGCCGCCGCCGGTCGGCGCCCGCCAAGGCCCGCTCGGCCAGGGCCACCACGAACGGTGCCGGGTCTAGGATCCACGCGCCCCTTTCCTGCCGAAGCACCCCCTCGGGCAACGCCTCCTCCCGGTCGGCCCGGGCCGCGAGCGCCTCGAGCTCCATGGGCGCCTGGGCCGAGTAGCGCATGGGGCCCCGAAACCCCAGGATCGCGGCGGCCGCGTCGAAGAGCCGGCCGCACGACGAGGTGAGGGGGGCGTTCACCCCCTGCTCCATCATCCGGTCGAGGCCGGCCCGGACCCCGGGGGCGACCCCGCCGAAGCACCCCAGTTCGAGCCCCTGCCAGGCCGGCCCCAGGGCGGCGCGCAGATGGCTCGCCGCCATCCGCCAGGGCTCCTTCGCCGCCCGGTCCCCGCCGGGCTGGGGAACCGGCCGCAGGTGGCCGGCCTGCCGGAACGACCCGGGCCGGCCCGCGAGCACCTCCCCGCCCCAGATCGTGCCGTCGGGCCCGAGCCCCAGGCCGTCCAGGGCCAGCACCACCGCCTCCTCGTCCGCGGCCCCGTGCTCGGCCATCACCGCGGCGGCGTGGGCCTCGTGGTGCTGCACGGCCACCACCTCCACGCCCCGGGCGGCCCACTCCTCGGCATACCGGCTCGAGCGGTAGGCCGGGTGGAGGTCGCGCACCACGAGATCGGGCTCGACCCGCAGAAGCTCCAGAAGGTGTTCCACCGTCCGGCGGAAGTGGGCCTCCACCTCGGGGTTCTTGAGGTCCCCCAGGTGGGGGCTGGGGTAGGCGTACTCGCCCCGGACCACGCACACGGTGTTGGCGAGTTCGGCCCCGAGCCCCAGGACCACCCGGCCGTCGGGGTTCGGCAGCGGCACCGGGGCCGGGGCGTGGCCCCGGGCCCGGCGGAGGATCACGGGGCCGCGGGGCGTCGCCTTCACCACGCTGTCGTCCACCCGGTGGAGGATCGGCCGGTCGTGGACCAGGAACGCGTCGGCCACGCCCGAGAGCCGGGCCCGGGCCTCGTCCCAGGTGGCCAGGATCGGCTCGTCGCTCCGGTTCCCGCTGGTCATCACCAGCGCCCGGAAGCCGCCCCGGGCGAAGAGGAGGTGGTGGAGCGGGGTGTAGGGCAGGAACACCCCGAGCCGGTCCTGGCCCGGGGCCACCGAGGGGGCAACGCCCGCGTCGCCTCGGGCCGGAAGGAGCAGGATCGGGGCCTCGGGCCCGGCGAGGAGCGCCTCGGCCGCCGGGTCGGTCTGGACGAGGCGGCGCACCTCCCCGAGGTCGGCCGCCATGAGGGCGAAGGGCTTGGCCGGCCGATGCTTTCTTCGCCGCAGCTCGGCCACGGCCCCCTCGTCGAAGGGGTCGCAGGCCAGGTGGAACCCCCCGAGCCCCAGGAGCGCCAGGATCCCACCCCGGGCCAGCACCTCGACGGCGCCGGCCAGGGGGTCCCCGGGCACCGCCCGCCCCTCGGCGTCCCGGAGTTCGAGCCGGGGCCCGCAGGCGGGGCAGGCGTTGGGCTGGGCGTGGAACCGGCGGGACTCCGGGTCGTCGTACTCCGCCCGGCAGGCCGGGCACATCCGGAACCCCGCCATGGACGTGCGGGCCCGGTCGTAGGGGATGCCCGCGATGATCGTGTACCGGGGGCCGCAGTCGGTGCAGTTCAGGAAGGGGTAGCCGAACCGGCGGTCTCCGGGATCCCGGAGCTCCCGCAAACAGGCCGGACAGGTGGCGATGTCGGGGGGGATGACGGCCGCGGCCACCGGGTCCTCCCGGCTCGCCCGGATCCGGAACCCCTCCTCCGGAGTCGAGGGCCGGGGCTCCTCGTGGCACGAGAGGATCCGGGCCATGGGCGGGGGGTGGTGTAGCAGGGTTTCGCGGAAGGCCTCGATCCGTTCCGGCGGGCCCTGGACCTCGATCTCGACGCCCCGGGTCGTGTTCTCCACGTGGCCCGCAAGGCCGAGTTGCCGGGCTGTGCGGGCCACGAAGGGCCGGAACCCCACCCCTTGCACGATGCCCTGCACCCGGAAAAAGCGGCGAACGGTCGGCACGGTCGATGTCATACGCGGCTGGAAGGCTGGAAGGCCGGGAAGCGGGGAGGCCGAACCCCCTTCTCCCTCGGGGAGGCGGGCCGGTTTGCGTTCCCCAACGAAAAGGCCGGGATCCCGCGGGACCCCGGCCTTTCGGGTTGCGTTCGGTGGCGGCGGGCCTTAGGCCTCGTCCTCCGGCACCGGGGCGTCCACGGGGCAGACCTCGGCGCAGGTGCCGCAGTCCACGCACACGTCGGGGTCGATCACGTACTTGCCGTCACCCTCGCTGATCGCCTCGACCGGGCACTCGTCCACGCAGTCGCCGCAGTTTTCGCACTTGTCAGTGATCACGTACGCCATCGTTCCGTCCTCCTTCGGTTTGGTTTCTGGGCCCCCGGGACCCGGACACGCTCGGCAGGATGGCTCACCGCTCCGGCGCGTGTCAAGTCCCCGGGGCGTCGGCGTCACCCGGGTAGGCCTTCTTTTTTCGCTGGTCGTGCCTGAGCATCTCCTCGGTTCGGGCCCGCGCCTCGGCCTCTCGCTCGGCCACGGCCTTCTTGGCCTGGAGAAACCGCTGGAACGCCGCCGTGGCCCGTTGGAAAAGCTCCGGGTCCCGCTCTTGCACCGTGTACAGGCGGTTCGTGTCGAAGAGCCGGTCCTCGCCGGGGTACTCGGAAAAGAGGGTCTTGAACAGGTCCCGGACCGCGGGCTCGTCGTCGGGCACCTGGTCGAGCAGCAGCCTGAGGTCCTCTCGCCGGGATTTGCGGGCCTCGGAGAGCTCGATGGCCTTGACCGCGTCGGGTCCGACGCACGAGGCGGCCGAGGGGCACCACTTGGCGCAGCCGAGGTCCATGCGGTCGTTGAACACCACCTCCCCGCAGCTCTTGCAGCGCCGGCGGACCTCGTCCTTGAAGAACTCGATGGGGGTGTGGCACTTGGGGCACTCGACGTCGAAGATGGCGTCGTGGCCCCACATCTGGGTGTCTTGTCCGGGGCATTTGCTCATGGGTCACTCCTTGCGGGGATCCTCCGTTCTCTCGGCTCGCGGCCAGTATGCCCCTACCGCCGGGGCCCGGCCTTGACCCGGGTCAACGAACCCCGTTTTCTCCGCCCTCGGCCACCCGCTCCAGGGCCTCGCGGTCTAGGATCTTGACAAACCGGCCCCGCACCTCGATCCAGCCCGCCTCCCGGAATTTCCGAAGCGTGCGCGACAGGGTCTCCCCCGCGGTGCCGAGCTGGCTTGCGAGCTCCGCTTTGGTGATGTCCAGGTCCCAGAACTCCCGCCCCTTCTCCCGGGCGGTGGCCAGGAACCAGCGGGCCAGCCGGGCGGGCACGTCCTTCAGGGACAGGTCGTCGATGCGGTCCACGAACTGCCGGAGGTACCGGCTCAGGGCTGCGATCATGGCGAGGCTGATCGCCGGCTCCTCCCGCAGGAGCTCCAGAAACGCCGCCTTGGGGAGCACGATCGCCCGGGTTTTCTCCAGGGCCTCGGCAAAGGCCGGGTAGCCCCCTGGCATGAACACGGCCGCCTCGGCAAAGGTCTGGCCCGGCCGCACCACGTGGAGGATGTGCTCCCGGCCGTCGGGCCCGAGCCGGTAGAGCTTCACCCGGCCCGAAAGGAGCACGAAGATCCCCTCCACGGGATCCCCCTCCCGGAAAATCACGTCGCGCCGTTTCGCCTCCACGAGGCGGGCGATGGCCCGCACCCGCTCAAGTTGCTCGGGTTCCAGGCCGGCGAACAGGGGCACGCGGCGAAGCTCGTCGGGGCCGAGGGTCATGGAACCGCTCCGGGTCTCGAGGGGGATGGGGTGCCGGAAAACGACCGGGCCACTCTTTCTTTGCCGAAACCGCAGGCCGAGTCAAGCCAACGGGCGCAGTCCTTTCCCTCGGACGCCGGAGGGCTTATGCTAGCTAGGCGGCTAGGCGGCTAGGCGGCTAGGCGGCTGGGCGGCCCAGACGGCAGACCGCAGACCGTAGACCGCAGACCGTAGACCGTAGACCGTAGACCGTGGACCGAGGACTGTAGACCGAAGACCGAAGACCGAACTCCCCATGCCCCCTCTCTGGACACCCGAAACCCTGGACTACGTGGGCCCGATCTACCGGCCCCCGAGTGAGGCCCGTTCCATCATCCTGCAGGCCACCGTGGGGTGCGCCCACAACCGGTGTACCTTCTGTGTGAGCTACAAGACCAAGGGGCGGTTCCGGATCAAGGACCGCGCGGTCATCGAGGCCGACCTGGAGAAGGCGGCCCGG
>NZ_BAAHFQ010000074.1:0-15742 GCF_054681715.1 Deferrisoma sp. | reverse complement strand
GCGTGGTGTTCGGCTTCTACCCCGACCTCTTCCTGAAACTCATCGAGGTGGTGCGATGAGCGCTCGGCTGGTGCGCCTGATCGACCGGCTCCGGGAGCGGCCCCACTGGCTCCGGGCCGTTTTCTTCGGGCTCCTGGGCCTGTTCCTCGTTTACGACGTGTTCACGCCGCGCCACGAGGCCCACTTCTGGGGAGACCGGGTCCGGGGGTTCTGGGCGGGATTCGCCCTGGTGGGCGGGCTCGTGATGGCCAAGGGCATGAAGGGCCTGGGGCACCTCTGGCTCATGAAGCCGGTGGACTACTACGACCGGGAGGAGGACTAGCCATGGGCCTTCTGCACCCGGCGCTCTTGTTCGTGATCGGCGCGGCGCTCGCGGCCGTGCTCCGGGGCCGCGCCCGGCAGGTCGCGCTCGTGGCCGTGCCGCTCGTGGCCTTCCTCTCGGTCCACGCCATGGTCCCCGGCACCTACGGCGCCATCGAGTACCTGGGCTTCCGGCTCGTGCCGGCCCACGTGGACAAGCTCGCGATCGTGTTCCTCCACGTGTTCACCCTGATGGCCCTGATCGGGGCGGTGTACGGCCTGCACGTCACGGACACGGGCCAGCACGTGGCGGCGTTCCTCTACGTGGCCGGGTCCCTGGGGGTCACGCTGGCCGGCGACTACCTCACCCTCTTCGTGTGGTGGGAACTCATGGCCTTCGCCTCGGCGTTCCTGGTGTTCCTGCGGCGGCGGCAGGCCTCGGTCAGGGCCGGGTTCCGGTACCTCCTGGTGCACACGGTGGGCGGGCTCGTGCTCATGGCCGGCATCTTCCTGAAATGGATGAAGACCGGCGATCTCACCTTCGGCCCGATCCCCCCCGACGCGGCCGACCTGGCGGCCTACCTGATCCTCGTCGGATTCGCCCTGAACGCCGCGGTGCCCCCGATCCATGCGTGGCTCCCCGACGCCTACCCCGAGGCCACGGTGATGGGCGCCGTGTTCATGTGCGCCTTCACCACCAAGACCGCGGTCTACGTGCTCGCCCGGGCGTTCCCCGGGTACGAGGTGCTCGCCGTGGCCGGGGCGATCATGACGATCTACGGCGTCCTCTACGCCATCATCGAAAACGACGGCCGCCGGATCCTCGCCTACCACATCGTGAGCCAGGTGGGCTACATGGTCTGCGGCATCGGCATCGGCACGGCCATGGCCGTAAACGGCGCCGTGGCCCACGCCTACGCCCACATCCTCTATAAGGGTCTCCTCTTCATGGGGGTGGGCGCGGTGCTCGAGATGGCCGGCACGGCCAAGCTCTCGGAGCTCGGCGGGCTCTACAGGAGGATGCCGCTCGCCATGCTCGGCACCGTGATCGGCGGGATCTCCATCTCGGGGTTCCCGCTCACGAGCGGGTTCGTCTCCAAGTCCATGGTGGTCGCCGGGGCGGGCGAGGCCCACCGGACCATCCTGATGCTCATGCTCCTTCTCGCGTCGGTGGGTACGTTCCTCTCGGTGGGCATCAAGCTCCCCTACTTCATCTGGTTCGGCAAGGACAGCGGGGTGGAGTGCAAGGACCCGCCGAGGAACATGGTGATCGCCATGGGCATCGCCTCGTTCTTCTGCTTCTTCCTGGGGGTGTACCCCGACTACCTCTACCGGATGCTCCCGTTCCCGGCGGAGTACCACCCCTACAGCGCCTACCACCTCTCCGAGACGCTCCAGATCCTCGGGTTCACGGGGCTCGCCTTCTACCTCTTGCGGAAGAAGCTCACGCCCGAGGCGAAGCTCAACCTGGATCTCGACTGGTTCTACCGCCGGGCCACGGCCTGGTTCCTCCGGCTCGACAAGCGGTGGTTCGAGCCCGCCAACGAGTGGGTGGGGGAGATCTACCGCACCGTGGGATACCGGTTCGCCCTGGGCGCCGCGGCCCTGTGGAGCCGGTTCGACGTGAAGGCGATCGACGGGGTGGTGGACGGCACGGCCACCGGGGTGCTGGGCCTCGGCGACCAGCTCCGGCGGATCCAGACCGGCCGGCTCCAGCAGTACATCGCCATGGCCGTGGCGGCCCTGTTCTTCGTGATCGCCGTGGTGATGCATTTGTGATGTCGTGGGTCGTAGGTCGTGGGTCTTAGGTCGGAGAAGTCCAACGACGAACGACCCGCGACCGGCGGCAGTTCAACGATTTACGATTCACGATTTACGATTTACGACTCACGGCCCTTAACACCGTAAGGTTTTGCCCATGACGCCAGCGTTCGCCGTGGAAACCAACGTGGGGTACCCGATCCTGAGCGCCCTCGTGTTCGTGCCGCTCGCGGGGGCCCTGGTGGCCCTGATGCTCAAGGGCGACCGGGCGCTCAAGGCCTGGGCCCTGGCCGTGACCCTGGTCGAGGCCCTCCTCTCGATCCCGCTCTGGACCCGGTTCGACCCCTCGACCCACAAGTTCCAGTTCCTGGAGCTGGCCGACTGGATCCCCACGTTCCACATCCGCTACGCCCTCGGGGTGGACGGGATCAGCCTGCTCCTGGTGCTCCTCACCACCTTCGTCATGCCCCTGTGCGTGGCGTGCTCGTGGCGGTACATCGACCGGCGGGTCAAGGAGTTCGTGGTCAGCCTCCTCGTGATGGAGACCGCGATGATCGGGGTGTTCGCCGCCCTCGACCTCGTGCTCTTCTACGTGTTCTGGGAGGCCATGCTCGTGCCCATGTACCTCCTGATCGCGGTGTGGGGCGGGCCCCGCAAGGTGTACGCCTCGATCAAGTTCTTCCTCTACACCCTGGCCGGGAGCGTCATGCTCCTGGTGGCCGTGATCGCGCTCTACCTCAAGACCGGCACGTTCCTGATTCCCGAGCTCATGGAGCAGGGGTACTCGTTCGCGTTCCAGTTCTGGGTGTTCCTGGCCTTCGCCCTGGCGTTTGCGATCAAGGTGCCCATGTTCCCGTTCCACACCTGGCTTCCGGCGGCCCACGTGGAGGCCCCCACGGCCGGCAGCGTGATCCTGGCGAGCGTGCTCCTCAAGATGGGCACCTACGGGTTCCTGCGGTTCTGCCTGCCCATGACCCCGGCCGCCGTGGCCTACCTGGCCCCGGTGTTCCTGTGGGGGTCGGTGGCCTCCATCCTCTACGGCGGGTTCGTGGCCCTGGGCCAGACCGACATGAAGAAGCTCATCGCCTACTCCTCGGTGGGCCACATGGGGTTCGTGACCCTGGGCATCTTCCTCGCCAACCAGCGGGGGATCGAGGGCGCCATCCTCCAGATGGTGAACCACGGCATCACCACGGGGGCGCTGTTCATCTGCGTGGGCATCCTCTACGAGCGCACCCACAGCCGGCTCATCGCCGACAACTCGGCCGTGGGGGCATTCATGCCGGTGTACGTGGCGTTCCTGGGGCTCTTCAGTCTCTCGTCGCTGGCCTTCCCCGGCACCAACTCGTTCGTGGGGGAACTCCTGGTGCTGGTGGGCGCGTTCCAGGAGAACAAGCTCCTGGCGGCCTTCGTGATCCCCGGGGCCCTCCTGGCGGCCACCTACATGCTCCGGCTCCTCCAGAAGATCATCTGGGACCGGGTGAGCGGCCACCACCACGGCCATGACGAAGGGGAGCACGGCGAGGCCCACGACGCCCACCACCGGCACCTCTTCGACCTGGACCTGCGGGAAGGCGCCATGCTCGCGTTCCTGTCGGTGTTCGTGTTCTGGATCGGCCTAAATCCCAAGCCGTTTCTCCGGGTGATGGACCGGAGCGTCTCCCACGTGGTCGCCCAGGCCCAGGCCGCCGAGGGCCTGCCCGAGGGCGGCATGACCGGGCTCATGAACGCGCTCTTCCCCTCGGCCGGCCACCACGGCGGGGAGCACGGGGCGGAGCACGCCGGGAAACCCGGAGCCGAACACGCCCCCGAGGCCCCCGCGGGCCACGGGGAGTGAGGCGGGGACGCTGGGAAGCTAGGAAGCTAGGAGGCTAGGAGGCTAGGAAGCGAAGGGCCGTTCGTCGTAGGTCGCGGGTCGTGGGTCGTTGCAGTTCAACGACGAACGACGAACGACCTGCGACCGGCGGCAGTTCAACGATTCACGACTCACGTCCAACCACCGGATGCCCATCATGGCTTTTGCGCACGAAACCGTGTTGAGCCTAAGCTGTCTGGCCCTCTTTTTCCTGACCCTGGCCAAGACCCGGCCGGGTACGGCCCGGGCCGCGGCCCTGGGGCTTTCGGCCCTGGCCGTGGTCACGGCCCTGTGGGGCCTGGGGGCCCGGGGGGAACTCTTCGCCGGGGCGTACCGGGTGGACGCCCTGAGCCAGGGGGTGAAGCTCCTGGTGGCCCTGGGGTTCTTCCTGGCCGTGGCCTTCGGCGAGGGGGTCCGGGGGGTTCGGGCCGAGCACGAGCCCGAGTACTTTCTGTTCCTCGGCGTGAGCACCCTGGGGCTCACGTTCCTGGCGAGCGGGTTCGAACTCCTGACGATCTACATCGCCCTGGAGCTCTCGTCCTACGCCCTCTACGTCCTCGTGCCCCTGCGGCGCGACGAGCACCTGCACCACGTGGAGGCCGGCATCAAGTACGTGCTCTTCGGCGCGGCCGCCTCGGGCGTGAGCCTTTTCGGCATGAGCTACGTGTTCGGGCTCGCCCACACCACCCGGGTGGACGAACTCCTCCGGCTCTACCCCGAGATCGCGGCCTCCCCCCTGGGCCTTCTGGGCCTCACGATGATGCTCGGCGGGTTCTTTTACAAGCTGGCCCTCTTCCCGTTCCACTTCTGGACCCCCGACATCTACCAGGGCGCGGCCAACGAGACCTCCGGGGTCATCGCCACCCTGCCCAAGGTGGGCGCCGTGGTCGTGCTGATCCGGCTCACCGGGCTCGGGGGGGGCGACGGCGGGTTCGCCACGGTGCTCACCCTCCTGGCCGTGCTGTCCATGACCTACGGGAACCTGGTGGCCCTGGTGCAGGAGGATCTCAAGCGGCTCCTGGCCTACTCGTCCATCTCCCACGCCGGGTTCATGATCGCCGGCATCCTGGCCGGCACGGCCCGGGGGTACGCCGGGGCCCTCTACTACGTGGCCGGCTATCTCCTCATGAACCTCGCCCTGTTCCACGTGATCTACGCCCTCGCGCCCAAGGGCGAGAACGTGACCCTGGCCCACCTGCGGGGGCTCTACCGCCGGTCGCCCCTGCTCGCGCTCACCCTGGCCGTGGCGGCCTTCGGGCTCGCCGGCATCCCGCCCACGGCCGGGTTCGCCGGCAAGTTCTTCGTGCTCGCCGCGGCCCTGGAGAAGGGGCACCTCGCGCTCGTCATCTTCGGCGCCCTCAACACCGCGATCTCGATCTACTACTACCTGAAGATGGTCAAGGCGGCCTACAGCCCCGAGGAAACCGAGGGAGGGGAGGCGCCGGCCGGCCGGGTGGCGCTCTCGCCCCTGGGCTGGGCCCTGGGCTGCGCCTTCGTGGTGGCGATCCTCGTGGTGGGGTCGCTGCCGGGCCCGGTGCTCGGCTGGTTCCACCGGGCCATCACCTGGGTCGCCTGATCCGGCTCTCGTTCGCTTCGGACCTCGGATGGTCCGCCGGCCGCGCCCCCCTGGGTGCGGCCGCATTGTTTTGGGCGACGGCCTTCAGGCCGCCGCCCAGTCCTTTCCATTCCGCCCCTCCGGTCCACCGCCGGCCCCCGCGGCGTTCTGGACCCCCTTACTAACACCAAGAAAGTATTGTCAGATCCCCGTCGTTGCCACGGAAACCCGCGGGTGGGGGACTGGTGGAGAGCCGGGTGCGGCCCCTTACCTCGGCGCGCCCTCACCACGCCTGGATCGCTTTGGAAGATCCGGAACGTCCGTCACCGCCGCCCCGTCTTGGCGAGCCGACAACGGCATGGAAAGGCGCGGCGAAAAGGGTGCCGCACTCGCGCCCGGCCGGAACCAGTCCCCTACCCGCCGCCGGCAATACTTTTGAAGGTAGCAGTATTTTTAAGATTCTTGCCCCGTCGGCCGATCCGTACCCGGGGCGGGTGGGTTGCGGTGTGCCCCTTTTTCCCTTTCCGGACCCCGGCATGGCCAACCTTCGCCGGCGCGCCGCGGGCGCCCTCGTCGCGATCGTCCTCGCGGCGTGGGGCGGCCCGGCGGCCGCGATCGAGAGTCAAGATTTCCAGGTCGCTCCGCCGGCCCTCGGGTCGTACGAGACCGGTGCGACCGACGACGGCGACGGGGTGCGCGAAGCCGGCGAGGGGGAGTTCGTCTCCTTCACGGCCTTCTACGATTTCGGGAACGAGGCCGGCTCCTGGACCGGCACCACCTACACCGACGACTTCGGCGGGCTGTCGGGCGAGACCCTCGTGCCGGGAACCCTCCGGGTGGTGGTGGACGAGGGCACCCCCCAGGAGGCCTCGTTTTCCGTACCCTCCGGGAGCATCACCCGGAACGCCGGCGGACTCGCGGTGGACTTCGGGTTCCTGGCCGGCGAGTCCTACCTCAACTACACCCCGATCGCGTTTCACACCCTCACCATCACCTACCAGACCACGGTGCCCGACGCCGACCTCGGGGGCGCGATCTCCCGGGACGTGACCCACACCGCAGCACTGGCGATCGGGGGCGGCGCGACGTACTCCCAGACGGCCACGTTCACGGCGGCCCGGGCCGCCGCCTCGTTGGACGTGGACGTTCCCAGCGGGGTCGAGGTCTGCGGAGAGTTCGACGCCACCCTCACGGTGGGGAACGCCACGGCCCACCCGATCTCCAACGTGCTCCTCACCCTCGACACCTCTGGGGACTACGAATACCTCACGCCCCAGACGCCGACCTACGGCGGCGCGTTCCAGGGCTCGGTGGACTACCGGGAAAACGCCGGGGCAGACCCCACGTGGGAACTCCTCCCGGCCGGCTCCGACCTCACGGCCGACGGCACGGTCTTCGTGCGGGTGCGCCGGCGGGCCGGTGCGGGCACGTCCCCCACCCCCCTCGCAGCCCGGGTGGACCACGACGACGAGGAGACCTCGGTGAGCGCCGGGCGCGGGTACACGGCCACCGGGTCGGGGGCGCCGACGGCCGTGCGCTCGGCCGACCTCGCCGTCACGGCGCCGGCATCCGTCACGGTCTCGGCCGACCGGGTCGAGTGGACCGTGACCGTGGACAACACGGGCGACGGCACGGCCTACGGCGCGGCCCTCGCGGTGGACGTGCCCGCCGGCCTCGCCCCGAACCTCGCCGAGACGGACGCCCGGAACCCGGGGCTCCCGGCCGCGCTCGCCGGCCAGACCCTGTCCTGGGACCTGGGGGATCTGGCCTCCGGCGGCTCCGCGTCGGTCACCGTGGTGGCCGACGTGGCCGGAACGGCCTGCTCCGTGGGGAGCGCCACGGCCACGGCCACCTGGGGCTGCGGCGGCGAGACGGCCCAGACGGC
The DNA here is from genome assembly GCF_054681715.1 of Deferrisoma sp. NCBI lineage: Bacteria > Pseudomonadati > Thermodesulfobacteriota > Deferrisomatia > Deferrisomatales > Deferrisomataceae > Deferrisoma > Deferrisoma sp. The sequence continues at coordinate 8,386 of NZ_BAAHFQ010000074.1, read as the reverse complement.
GACCGGGACGACCTCGTTCACGTTTCCGGCCGGCAACTCCAGGTGACCCACGCGGCGTCGAGCGAGGCCCGGCTCTGCGACCTCGGCACGGTGGAACTCGTGGTCACGAACCCGGGTGCGGCCACCCTCTACGGGCTCACCGTGACCGAGGATCTGGCCACGGCCACCACCGGGCTCGCCCTCGCGGCCGGCACCGTGAAGTACTCCACCGACGGCGGGTCCACCTGGACCGCGGGCGCCGACCCGTCCGGCTCCGGCGGGAGCCTTACCTGGACCTCGACGGAGATCCCGCCGCTCGCGGACCTCGCGCCCGGCGACACGATCCGGATCCGGTTCGGCGTCACGGCCGGCGAGACCGCAAACGCCGCCTTCGTGAACGTGACGGCCGGCGCCTCGGCCACGCTCGCCTGCGGCGGCGCGGTCGCGGCCGTCGGAGAGACTTACGCCCTGCCGGTGCGCCGGCCGGACCTCACGGTGAGCGTCACGGGCAAAAACGTGACCGCCGGCGACGCCGGGTACGCCGAAACCGTGTACGGCGGGAGCGGCGACACGGTGGAGTGGCGGATCGAAATCCAAAACAGCGGCGACTTCGAGGCCCGGAACCTGGAACTCACCGACCTCCTCCCCGCCACGGGCACGACCACCGGAACCCTCGTGGGCCCAGGGCACGAAACGGGAACGGCCGTCACGGACGGAACGCCGGTGGGGCTACCCGTTCTGGCGGCCGGGGGTACCGCGGTCTACACCCTCACCCAGACCCTCGGCGGCACCTGCGCCGGCGGCGCCAACACCGCGTCGGTCACCTGGGGCTGCGGGGCGGTGGATCTCTCCGCGCCCACGGACAACGCCGACGACGCGGCGCTCGTCATGCTCCCGGACTATTCGGGCGGCATCGCCCAGGCGTTCACGCCCCTCCCCGACGGCCGCACCGAGGTGCGGATCACCCTCACGAACGCGGGGGGCACGGCGACCCAGCTCCAGATCACCGACACGCTTCCGGCGGGGCAGGAGATCGATCCCTCGTTCCCCCCCGCGCTGGCCGGGGGAGGATCGCTCTCGGTCAATGCCACCGACCCCGCGAAACCCGTCTTCACCCTGACCGGCCCCTACCGAAACGGCGACACGGTCGCCGTCACGTTCCGCACCCTGCCCACGGCGGGCTTCGACACCGACCCCGACGCGGACCCCTCCCCGCCCGCCGCCGGCACGAACGCGGTGGACCTGGTGGCCACCTCGTCCTGCGGCGGCACGGGCCCGTTCCCCCACTCGGCCACCCTGGATCCGGCCACCCCCGACGTGGACGTCACCGTGAGCCCGGACGCCTCGGCCGTTACCGACGGGGAGTCCGTCACGTTCACCTTCACCCTCACGAACAACGGCGACCCCGGCTCGGTGGCCGACCACCTCTCGTTCACCCCGAACTTCGGGGCCGGGTGGACGGCCGTGTCGGTCGAGGTCACATCCCCCGGCACGGGCGGCGCCGTCGGCGCCTGCACGGGCACCTGCACCTCGGCCCAACTGGGAACCCTGGCAAAGGGCCAGAGCGCCGTGGTCACGGTCACGGCCACCGCCAACGACAACGGGGGACTCCTCACCGTGGAGGGGACGGTGGAGGGGTGGGTGCACGACGACGCCGGCACCTCCACCGGGAACCGCCACTCCTACGACCGGGCCGTCGCGGCGGTAACGGGGTTTGCGGCCTCCCTCACCCTTGAGGCTACCGACCAGGCGTTCACCTCCGGCACCGACGTCGCCGTGGGCGAGGAGGTCACCTTCCGGCTCCGGGGGCGCTGGTTCGGCTCGGCCAGCGTGACCGGGATCCAGGTGAAAAACACCCTGCCCACGGGGCTCGGGTACGTGTCGTACCAGACCGCCGGCGGCACCACGGTCGCCGTCAGCTCCGTCACGGCGCCCACGCCGGTCGCGTCGGGCTTCGTGACGTTCGGGGTGAACGACCTCTCCGCCGCCGGCACCTTCGAGGTGGACCTGACGGCCCGGGTCCTGAACGCGGCGGGAAACATTGACGGCCACACCCTCACGAACCTCCTGGACTTCACGTTCCAGGCCGGCGGCCGCACCTTCGCCTCGGCCGGGTTCGGGGGCTCCGACCCGGACCTCCGGAAGAGCCTCGCCCTCACCGTGCGCCGGCCGTCCGTGAGCGTGACCAAGGAGGTCCGGAACGTGACCACGTCCGGCGCCTTCGCCGCCTCCGCCCAGGGGGACGGCGGGGACGTGTTCGAGTTCCGGGTCACCGTGACCAACGACGGGTTCGCCCCGGCCTTCGACCTCGCGGTGGCCGACACCCTCCCCGCCAAGCTCGTCCTCGTGGACGGGGCGGGCGACGGCGTGGACAACGACGGCGACGGCTCCACGGACGGATCCGATACCGACAACGAAGGCGGCTACACCGCCGGGGCCGGCGGCACGGTCACCTTCACCGCCGCGAACACCGGCCTCACGGCCCTCGGCCAACTCGATCCCGGGGGAAGCGTGACCCTCCTCTACCGGGCCACCCTGGGCGGTTCGGTGGTGCCGAGCGAAACCCTGACGAGCGCCGCCGCGGCCACCTCCTCGACCCTTCCGGGCGCCGTGGGAAGCCAGACCCCGCCGGGCGACGCGGACGGGGAGGCCGTGGCCACGGCGAGCGACACGGCGGACGTCACGGCCACGCCGGTCACCCTTGCCCTCGCCGTCGCCAACACCTCGGTGGGGAACGACGCGGTGAGCGCGGTGGTGGTGGGCGAGCAGGTCCGTTTCGAGATCGCGGTCGAGTTCCCCGCGGCCACGGTGGAGGCGTTCCAGGTGACCGCCCAACTCCCCGAGGGGCTCCTCCTCGTGGCCACCCCGGCCGCGACCCTAGGCACGGCGGTGGACGGCGGACAGCCCACCGTGAGTCCGTCTGTACCTGCCACCGGGAACCCCCTCACGGTCACCTGGGACTTCGGGAAGCGGACCGTCTTGGCCGGCACGAGCGCCGAGCGCACGGTCACGATCCCCTTCGTGGCCCAGGTGCGAAACGTGACCGGAAACCAGACCGGCACCTCCCTCGGGGTCACGGCCGCCTATGCCTACACCGGATCGCCGGCGAACTCGGCCTCCGCCACCCTGACCGTGGCCGAACCCGCGGTGAGCGCGTCGGTGCTGGCCAAGAACGTGGCCCGGGGCGACACGGTCTACTCCGCCTCGCCCACCCCCCCGGACGCGGGCGACGTGATCGAGTACCAGGTGACGCTGCAGGCCGGAACCGGACCGGACGCCCACGACCTGAACGTACAGGTGGCGCTCCCGGAAGGGCTTTCGTACGAAGCCGCTTCGGTCTCGGGGGGCATCACCGCGGCCCCCGACACCGCGGGCGACGGATCGGCCGGCAACCCCGAGACGCTCACCTGGGGCCGCACCCAGACCACCCCCCTCGACGTCGACATCCCCGCGGGTTCCAGCCTCACGTTCACGTTCCGGGCCACCGTGCTGGGCGCGGTGGAACCCGACCAGGACCTCACCGCCACCGTCACGGCCGACTGGACGAGCCTCGACGGCGACCCCGGGCCCGACCTGGGCTCGGCCGTGGGCACGTCCGGCGGGGGCGACGGCGAGCGCACCGGGCAGGACGGGGCGGGCGGCCTGAACGACTACCGCACGTCGGCATCGTTCGCCCTGCGGTCGAGGGACTCCGTAGACGTTTCGATCGCGGCGGATCCGGGCTTTTCCGGCGGGGCCGAGTACCGGCCCGGCGACGTGGTGCGGTTCACCCTGACCGTGAACGACCTGCCCGAGGGCACCACGGACAACCTCCGGGTCGAGGCCGAGCTGCCCGCAGACATGGCGTTCGTCGGCACCGTATCGGTCCACGGGGACGCCGACGGGTCGCCGTACCAGGCGGCGGCCCCGTTCGGGTACACGGCCCTCGCCGACGGCACCACGGCCCCCTCGGCCGGCGCCACCGGCACGGTGACCTGGGACTTCGGGAAGATCACAAACGCTTCCGACAACGACACGTCCAACGACGACCTGGCCATCGTGTTCGAGGCCCGGGTGCTCAACACCATCGCCCAGGCGGCCAGCACCCCTCGCTCGTGCACCGGCCGGGTCCTGTACCACACGGCGGGGGGGTCGGAGACCTCGAGGACATCGTCCACCTCGTTCGACGTGGTTCAACCGGTGCTCAGCGTCACCCACGAGACCGTGGACTTGACCGGAACGGTGGGCGGCGGGGACACCGTCCGGTACAGGGTCACGGTGACCAACGACGGAGACGCACCGGCGTACAACGTCCAGGTCTCCGCCACCCTGCCGCCCGAACTCCGGGGCACGCCCCTGGCGAATCTCGCCTACACCCTCGGCGGGTCGGCCCCCGCCACCGATCCCGCGTACGACGGCTCGAACCTCTCCTCCACCGGCGTGGTCACCTGGACGTGGCCCGACGCGGAACCTCTGCCGGCGGGTCAGTCGCTGACCATCCAGTACGACGCCACGGTGGGCGCCGGCGTGGGCCCGGGGGTCACCCTCACGAGTTTGGCGCAGGTGGAGGAGTACTTCTCCCTCGCCTCGGCGGACTCCGAGGCCGCTTACCGGAAGGACTACGGTCCCACCTTGGCCTCCGACGCGACAATCACCACCGACCCGGTGCTGGACGCCGGCGTGACGGCCGACCGGGACTCGGCCCCGGTGGGCCAGGTGGTCACCTACACGCTGACCTTCCCCAAGACCCCGGTGGGGACCACGGTGTACGAGCCGACGATCTCGGCGGACCTGCCGGCCGGGCTGGCGCTCCTGAGCGTGGCGGAAGCGTCCGGAAGCGGGGCGCTGGGATACGACGCCTCAGCCACGGACCTCGGCGCCAATCATGTGGAGGCGTCGTTCACAAGAATCGACCCGAACCAGCAGGCGGTGGTGGAGGTCCGGGCCCGGGTGGCGAACGTCTCGAGCAACCAGGCCGGGGCCACGATCTCCCCGACCTTCTCCTTCGGATACAAGGACGCGGCCGGCGGCACGCCGCAGACGCCGCTGACGGCCGGCCACACCCTCACGGCCACCGAACCGGACGTGAGCGTGACCCTGGAGGTCCGGAACGACTCCCGGGGCGACGCCTTCGGCGGCGCCGTGACGCCGCCCGACGCCGGCGACGTGCTGGAGTACCGGGTCACCGTGGAAAACGCCGCGGGCGCCAACGTCTCCGACGCCTTCGATCTCGCCCTTTCCCTGGATCTCCCAGAGGGCATCCGGTTCAACGGCACGGTGGCCGGGGATGTCACAAGCTCCCCCGACACCGCGGGCGACGGCACGGCCGGCAACCAGCAGACCCTCACTTGGGGCCGCACCCAGGCAAGCCCCCTGGATCTCGACCTCGCCCCGGGAGGGACGCTCACCTTCACGTTCCAGGCGGTGGTCCTCGACGCGGTCGAGCCGGCCCAGACCCTGACCGACGCCCTCTCCCTCGACTGGACGAGCCTCGACGGGCCGGACGCCAACGAGCGGGACGGCTCCGGCGGGGTGAACGACTACGCAGCGTCCGCCTCGGCCTCGGTTACCGCGGCGGACGCGACCGCCGTCGCGGTGACGCGGGTGACCGACACCTACGGTCCAACCGACGAGGACGTGCGGATCGGGGACGTGATCACCTACCGGATCGACGTGACCCTCCAGGAGGGCACCACCCGGGGGGTCACGGTCACCGACGACCTGCCGGCCGGCCTGGCCCTGGTCCGCACCGTGTCCGTCGGTGGCGACACCGCGGCCCCCTACTCCACGGCGTCCCCGCTCTCGTACACGGACATTCCGGCCTCCGCCACCCCCGACGGCGCCGGCTTGATCGGGGTCTCCGGCGCCACCCTCACCTGGACCCTGGGCGACATCACGAACACCGACACCGATAACGCCTCGCCCGAGACGCTCTCCATCGTGTACGAGGTGCGGGTGGTAAAGGACGATCCGGCCCTGGTGAAGGCGGGCCCGGAACCCAGGGCGAACACCACCCGCCTCGAGCGCGGCGTGAGCGTGTCGTACAAACGGGCCGACGGCTCGGACGCCACCGCCGCCACCACCCCAACCGGCGTGAACGTGCTCCAGCCCCAACTCACCATCGTGAAAGCGGTGATCCGAACGGACTCGCCGCTCCAGGCCGGCGCCACCGTGGACTACCGCCTCGCCGTTACCAACAACGGCCCCGCCCCGGCCTACAACGTCCAGATCACCGACATCATGGCCGCAGGGGCGAGCGATGCGAGCCCCAGCGGGGTCCGCCACGCCATAGGGGCCGGCACGCCGACGGTCACCCAGAGCGAAACCGTGGACGGGGACGGCCGGCGAAACGTGACCTGGACGCTGGACGACGCGTCCCCCCTCGGACCGGGCGAGACCTGGACCGTGGACTACACGGCCACGGTGAACGCGAGCGTCGGGGCCGGGGTCACCCTCTCCAACCAGGCCAAGGTGGACGAGTTCCACTCGCTTCCGGCAAGCGACCCCAACGGAGCCCAGCGCCAGCGCTGGGTGGGCGGCAGCGTATCGAACGTGTCCACCACCACCTTCGACCCGCCCCGTGACATGGCCCTCGCGGGCCCCGCCACGGCCAAGATCGGCGAAACGGTCACCTTCACGATCACTTTCCCCCAGACGCCGGTGAAGACCGATCTCTACGACGTGAAGGTGACCCTTGCGCCCCAGGGAACCCCGGTGTCGAGCACGGGCATCGACGACGCCGTGCCCGCGCTGCCGCCGAACCTGGCCCTTGTCTCGGTGACCGCCGACGCCGCCTGCGACACCTTCACCAACAGGAGCGACACCGCTGCCGGCACGGTGGACGTTCGGTGCGGGAGGATCCCGGCCAACCAGAGCGCCGTCATCACCGTGACCGCCCGGGTCAAAGCCGACCACGCCGGCAACCAGGCCGGCACCGCGGTTTCCCTCACCGCCCACGCCCCCTGGTACTCGGACCAGACCGGCGGCAACAACCAGGGGCCTATGGCGAGCCCGGATCACACGCTCACCCTCACCGAACCGGCCGTGACCGCGGCGCTCGCCGCCCGCAACGTGACCCGGGGCGACCCGGCCGACTTCTCCGCCCTCACCGCCCCCGATGCGGGCGACGTGCTGGAGTATCGGGTCACCGTGTCGAACGCCTCGGACGCCAACGTCTCCGACGCCTTTGACTTCGCCCTGGTCGAGCAACTCCCCGCGGGCCTCGCCTACGTCGCCGGATCCGCCCAACAGGACGGCTCCGCCCTGGAACCCGCGGTCGCCGGCGACCCCCAGGCCCTCATCTGGGGCCGCGACGCGGGCCAGGACCTCGACCTCGCCCCCGGCGCCTCCTTCGTCCTCACCTACCGGGTCACGGTCCTCGACGCGGTCGAGCCGGCCCAGACCCTGACCGACGCCCTCTCCCTCGACTGGACGAGCCTCGACGGCGCCGACCCCAACGAGCGGGACGGCGACGGCGGCACCGGAGGCCTCGACGACTACACGACCGGGCCCCTGTCGGTCTCCATCACCACCCCCGACCCGGCCGGACTCTCCGCCGCGGTCGCCTCCGGGACCCTTGCCGGCGGGGCGTACCGGGTGGGCGACCTTGTCACCGTGACCCTCACCGTGACCGGTCTGCCCGAGGGCACCACGAAGGGCCTCACCCTCACCGACACCCTGCCCGACCACCTCGCCTACGTGGACACGGTGAGCGTGGGCGGCGACACCGACGGCACCTGGGACGGCGCGGGGCCCTTCACCTTGACCGGGGTCGCCACCCCCGCCCCCGGCGCCACCGGCACACTCACCTGGTCCTTCGGGAGCATCACCAACACCGGCGACAACGACGCCGGAAACGACGCCTTCACCCTGACCTACCGGGCCCGGGTCCTGCGCACCCTGCCCCAGGCCGACTCGACGACGTTCGACCTCGCCTCCACCCTGGACTACACCCTGGCCGGCGGGGCGGCCGCGGCCCAAAAGACCGCCTCGGCCTCCTTCCCCGTGCTCCAGCCGGCCCTCGAGGTGGCCCTCGCCGCCACGAGCGTGCCCTCGCCGGTGGAGGCCGGGGCCCGGGTGGGCTACCGGATCACCGTCACCAACACCGGCACGGGCCCGGCTTACAACCTCGTCGTGACCGACGTCCTGCCGCCGGAGCTTCGCGACACGGCCCTCACGGACCTCGCCTACGCCATCGGCGGCACGGCTCTCCCCGCGGCCCAGGAGCCCACCCTCGACGAGACGAACCGGACGAGCTCCGGTGAGGTCATCTGGCGGTTCCCCGACGCGGCCGTGCTCGGCCCCGGGGAGGTCCTCACCGTCGCGTTCTCGGCCACGGTGGACGCCGACGTCGGCCCCGACGTCTCCTTCACCAACGCCGCCCGGGTGGACCACTTCTACTCCCTCCCCTCGGCCGACGACCCCACCG